>DASYTA010000404.1:0-4616 GCA_036002745.1 Cyclobacteriaceae bacterium
ATGAGCGTGAACCTGTCGGGTTAGTGGTGATGAGTTTTTTCATGGGCGTTATAAGCACAATCGTTACGTTGCTCATTAGTTGGCCAATTAATTGGATAGTCCCGATTAACGCACAAAGTGTGAGCGAACAGGCGCTACATGCTTTCATACTCGTTGCATTTATTGAAGAATTCAGCAAGTTCATTTTTGTGCGATGGGTACTTTATCCAAACAAAAATTTCAATGAACCTTTTGATGGAATTGTTTATGCCGTGAGTGTAAGCCTTGGCTTTGCAGGCCTGGAGAATATTCTTTATGTGATGAACAGTGAGAATGGAGTTGCCACTGGTATTATGCGCATGTTCACTGCAGTTCCTGCCCATGCAACGTTCGCCGTGCTCATGGGTTATTTCATGGGCATAGCGAAATGTGAGAGAGGCAAAGCCCACTTTGTTTGGTATGGTTTAGCAACAGCCGCACTTTTTCATGGAGCCTACGATTACTTTTGGTTCATTTCTTATATCCCAGGATTGTGGGCCGGAGCAATTGCTTCTTTAGTTATTGGCATCGCGCTTTCCCGCAAGGCCATTAAAATGCACCAACAAGCTTCACCATTTATTGTAATTAACAAGCAAAATGAAAATGGTTAAACCAATTTTTCTGTCTGCTAACTATGGCATAATTTTGGCCATGAAATGTCCGATGAATAGAAAAGTCTTATTGGTTGCGTTATTGTCTATAATCTGTCTTCAAGCCAGTGCACAGGCCATTTTTACTCCTATGAAGGATGCTGTAAAAGCAGGCGATGCTAGTGAGCTGGCCAAATATTTAAACACATCCATCGATCTTAATTTAGAGGGCGAAGTAAATACGTACAGCAAAGCCCAAGCAGAATTTGTACTCCGCGATTTTTTCAAAAAGCATACACCCAACGATTTCAGTATTGTTCACACCGGGTCTTCTAAAGGTGGTTTACAATTTGCCATTGGCAAATACCAAAGTGGTGCTGACAATTACAACGTGCTTATGCGTGTGCGCGAAGTTGATAAAGCTTTTCTTATCCACGAAATGAGCTTCACCAAGGAATGACGCGCCCAGCTTACCTGACGGAAGCAGCCATCACTCAATTTATTCAGTCTGCTTTAGCCGAAGATATCGGAGAGGGTGATCACTCAACACTCGCAACTATTTCATCCGATAAAAAATCAAAGGCTAAACTTCTCATTAAAGACAATGGCATAATCGCCGGAGTTGAATTAGCTAAAAAGATTTTCCATGAAGTAGACACGTCTCTTCAATTAACTGTTTTCAAAAACGATGGCGATACAATTTTAAAAGGTGACGTCGCTTTTGAAGTAAGTGGAAACGCAAACGCAATACTCTCTGCAGAACGGCTCGTGCTTAATTGCATGCAGCGGATGAGTGGCATCGCAACTAAAACAAATCGTCTATCAAAACTAATTGAAGGTACCTCAGCAAAGTTGATGGATACCCGAAAGACAACTCCTAATTTTCGCTTGATGGAAAAATGGGCTGTTGCGATTGGCGGAGGGAAAAATCATCGCTTCGCATTATATGATATGATTTTATTGAAAGACAATCACATTGATGTAGCGGGTGACATTAGTTTAGCTGTGGCTAACGCAGGTGATTATTTAAAGAAAAAAAATAAGAGGCTATTAATCGAAGTGGAGACCCGAAACCTAAAAGAAGTAGAAGAGGCATTAGGTACAGGATCAGTTGATGTCATTCTGCTTGATAACATGAGTATCGAAGAAATGAAAGAGTCGGTAAAATTGATCAACGGAAAATGTAAGACAGAGGCCAGTGGTGAAATTACGGAAGTGAATTTAAGATCAGTCGCAGAATGCGGAGTCGATTACATTTCGATGGGTGCCCTTACCCATTCTGTAAAGAGCCTTGATTTAAGTTTGAAGATTTTCGAATAGCCTTCTTAGCATAAAATCCCCTCTCATTTCAAATTATAATCTTATTTTTGCCCTCCATGGAATTGGAAGACGCACCCCGCCAACATTATTCTGAGAAAGAGAAGCAGGACATCTTCGACCACGAGTTCATGCCTCACATCCACTCGATGTACAATTTCGGTTACCGTCTTACACTAGATCGTGATGACGCCAAAGACCTTGTTCAAGACACCTATTTAAAGGCTTTTCGCTTTATAGAATCATTCCAGAAAGGAACTAATGCAAAAGCGTGGCTGTTCCGCATCCTGAAAAACAGTTTTATTAACGACTACCGCAAGAAGAGCAAAGAGCCTTCGAAGGTGGATTATCAGGAAGTTGAAACGTATTACAACTCTGATGAAGTTGACAGGCAGATCACGCCCGATTTGAGAGTTGAGTCGTTGAAAGACATGATCGGAGATGAGATCAGCAACGCACTTAACTCACTGGATGTTGATTTCCGTACAGTCATTATTTTGTGCGACCTGGAAGGATTTAAATATGAGGAGATGGCGAAGATTTTAGATATACCGATTGGCACCGTTCGCAGCAGGCTACATCGCGCACGCAATCTTCTCAAAGAAAAATTGAAATCATACGCTCAGTCCATGGGTTATAACAACGTATAGTTATGGCAACTTCTTCTAATCCCTTTATCCAAGCCGATGGCAAAAAGCCCACGTGCATGGAAATGCTCCAGTCGATACTGGATGGTGCAGCAACACCGGAGCAGAAAGTTTATTTCAAAGATCACATGGATCATTGCATGCCTTGCTACAAGGAATACAATCTCGACATGGCAATAAAAGAATTGCTACAATCAAAATGTTGTGGTGGCAATTGCCCTGATGATCTCGTTGCTCAGATCAAAGCAAAAATCAAATCCTCCGCTGCCTGATGCCAGCCTCATCGAAAGGTGGCAAAGCCATTATTTTTTCAGCTCCTTCCGGCTCCGGCAAAACTACGATCGTCCATCATCTTCTTAAGAATAATCACGACTTAGGTTTTTCCATCTCTGCCGCTACGCGCGACAAACGCGGACGCAAAGAAGAAAATGGAAAAGACTATTATTTTCTCACACCTGAAGAATTCAAACACAAGATTGATGCCGATGAATTTGTGGAATGGGAAGAAGTCTATGCCGGAAATTTTTATGGCACATTGAAATCAGAAATAGATCGTATTTGGCATGAAGGCAAGAATGTGATCTTCGATGTAGATGTGCGTGGCGGCCTTAACCTAAAAAAATATTTTGGTGATAAAGCGCTCGCCATTTTTGTAAAGGTGCCGTCGATGGAAGTTTTGAAAGAACGATTGAAAGATAGAGGAACGGAAAGTGAAGAGAGCCTTTCACGCAGAATTTTTAAAGCTAACTTCGAAATGACATTTCAGGATAAATTTGATATTGTGTTGTTGAACGAGAATTTAGAAAACTCACTGAACGAAGCGCAGAAGCTCTACGATAGTTTCAAAAATAAAAACTAAGTGAAAATCGGTCTATTCTTCGGATCGTTTAATCCCATTCACATCGGTCATCTGGCCATCGCTAACATCATGGCCGAAAATACAGACCTTAACAAAGTCTGGTTCGTAGTAACTCCACAGAATCCCTTAAAGCCAAGCAAAGGTTTACTCCATGAGTTTGACCGCTATGATATGGTCAAAGCCGCCATTGCTGATAATTATAAATTCGAAGTAAGTGATGTCGAGTTTCACTTACCGAAGCCGAGCTACACAATTTATACACTCGCACATTTGCGCGAAAAAAATCCAGGAAAAGAATTCAGTCTTATCCTTGGCGAGGATAACCTTGAGAATTTCACCAAATGGAAAAACTATGAAGAGATACTGAATCAATTCAGTCTCTACATTTATCCCCGCCCGACCGAGTCATTCGGGCAGGCCCGGCCGCGTGTAACAAATTCTCCGCTAAAGAGTCATGCTCATGTGAAAATGATTGATGCTCCTTTGTTCGATATATCGGCTACCTATATTCGTCAGTGTATTGCCAACAATAAATCTATTCGTTATCTCGTTCCTGAAGCGGTCGAACAGATGATTCGATCAAAGGGATTCTACAAGTAGATCACCATACAACTATTTCAAAAGAATTTTCGTCTATGCACTAATTGCTGATGAAACAATTTTTACTCCTTCTCCTTCTCTACGTTTCAATTTGTTTCCCCTCCATTGGCGGAGGCGTTAAAGGCACAGTTAAAGATAGCGACGGAAGCCCTTTACCTTTTGCATCCATTTATATTCCGCAAACCGGTTCAGGCGCGGCAACAGATCTTAATGGCTATTTCGAAATTCAACTTCAAAAAGGTCACTACGATGTTATCTTTAAATTCATTGGGTATGAATCAGTAACACGCATTATTGATATTGACACCACCTTCATTGAAATCAACATCACATTAAAGCCACAAGCGATTATGCTTCGCACGGTTACGGTAAGCGCCAATCAAGAAGATCCGGCTTACACCATCATGCGCAAAGCCATCGCTAAAGCAAAGTATCATTCTCAGCAAATCGATAGCTACACCGCCAAGGTTTATATCAAAGGCAAAGGAAAGTTGACAGACTACCCTTGGTTGGCCAAGAAAGCATTAGAAAAAGAAGGCATCACCAAAGACCGGCTTTTTATATCTGAATCGGTAAGTGAAATAA
>DASYTA010000405.1:0-4780 GCA_036002745.1 Cyclobacteriaceae bacterium
TCGCCAGACAGAGACTTATATGAAGAATGATAACCGAAGCAAGCCTGCGGCCCTTATGCTCACAGGCAGTTTTGTTGAGGGTTTATATATTTCAACCGGCCTGATCAAATCTTATCCTAAAAACATATTGAAGGATGATGATCGTAACCTTATCCTCACTCCATTGATTAGAGTGGTTATCCAACAGCGTGAGTCAGTTGATGAACTCATTAAAATGCTAGGAACTGTTGAGCAAAGTGAACCTGTAAATTCTCTTCTTACTGACCTTAATTCATTACAGGCAAACTATAAGGCCATGAACATTGAAGAGCACCTCAAAAACAATCGTGCAGACTTGATTTTGAGTGATAAGAATTTAGTGGAGCTCACTAAAACCATTGAGAAAATTAGATCATCAATTATTGATTAAGTAGTAAAAAGAAATTCTTCAAGAAAAGCCCTCGTTGTAGGGCTTTTTTATTTTGTCCACTTTTTGAGCGTTGAGATAAAAACACTACTTAAATAAGAAATCGGTTGCGGCTAAAATAGGCGTTGAGTACTAAGGATTTCTTACTAAACGCTGTTGGATCTGGCTGAGGAAAACTTCCTAACGAATAATCCTCGGTTTAAAAATCAAACCTCTTTCTTATATTTAAATTAAAATAATTTTCACGAATGAGCGAACCTGTACTGAAAGCGATTATCCGTCTCTTTGCTTTTGTAGCCAAGGAAGACAACGTGACAACCCAAGAACGTGACCACATTCACGCCTTCCTTGAAGATCATTTAAGCCAATCATCAATGGAGAGGCATTTGGGTTTATTTGATGAGTATGCTCAGGAAGTTTCCGACAAATTAAGTGCTGCAAAAGAGAGTGAAACGATAGCCCAGATTTGTAAAGCGATCAATGAAGAGGTAACTCAGCGGCAAAAGATGGTTGTATTGCTTGAGCTGATGAGTATCGTGCTTGCGGATGGCACCATTTCAGTTCGTGAGGAAAATCTTTCAAAAATAATAAGCGAACAATTTAATATCAGTGCTGAAGACCTTGAGTTGATCAAACAATTTGTAAATCTTCAATCACCTTCCAGCGCATCAGAACATTTGCTACTTATTGATAGCAATAAAAATAGTACTACACGAAAGCACATTACTCGCCCTGATTTGGATGGCTTCATGGTGATCCTCCATGTGGCAAGCGTAGAACTTTACTTTTTAAAATATATCGGTAAAACAGATGTTCTTCTCAATGGCGTTCCGTTGAAAGCAGGGAAGGTAAATGTATTAGCTACCGGCAGCGCTATACGTTGGGGAACAGCGGAGCCTGTATATTACGGAGGAGTACTTGGTGCCTTTAAGAAAAATGAAAAGCAGCCTAAGACTAGCTTTGAAGCGAAAAATATTTCTTATCAATTTAAAAATGGTCGGCTTGGCCTTCGCGATGTTACGGTAGCAGAAGAGTCAGGAAACCTTGTTGCCTTGATGGGTGCTAGCGGTGCAGGTAAGAGTACTTTACTTCATGTACTTAATGGAAATGAAAAACCTTCAAAAGGACAGGTACTGATCAATGGAATTGACATTCACCGCGAGCCGGAAAAAATTGAAGGTGTTATCGGGTTTGTTCCGCAAGATGATTTACTGGTAGAGGATCTTACGGTATATCAAAATCTTTATTTTGCTGCAAAGCTTTGCTTTAGTCACCTCAAAGAAGAAGAGATTGATTTACTCGTTTTGCATACACTGGATGATCTTGGTCTGAATGGGGCGAAAGATTTAAAGGTGGGCTCTCCACTTCAAAAGACAATTAGCGGTGGCCAGAGAAAGCGATTAAACATCGGGCTGGAGTTGTTACGCGAGCCCGCAGTGCTTTTTGTGGATGAACCAACGTCAGGCCTTTCTTCCAGAGACTCTGAAAATATTATTGATCTATTAAAAGAACTTTCTCTAAAGGGGAAATTAGTTTTTGCCGTCATTCATCAGCCTTCCTCCGACATTTTTAAAATGTTTGATCACCTATTGATTTTAGATACGGGTGGCTATCAAATTTATTATGGCAATCCTGTGGAAGCTGTGATTTATTTTAAGAAGAATATCCACATGGTGAATAGTGATGAAGGTGAGTGTCACATCTGCGGTAACGTGAACCCTGAGCAGATCTTTAATATCATTGAGACAAAAGTTATTAATGAGTTTGGGAATTTCACCAACGAACGGAAATTTTTACCTGAACAATGGAACAAAATTTTTCTGGATAAAATCAAACTTCCATCTGTTTCACGTCAAAATGAAACGCCACACTCAACGTTGCACATTCCCAACTGGCTAAAGCAGGCTCATTTATTTGGCTTGCGCGATGTGCTTTCGAAGCTCAGCAACACACAATATCTGGTTATTAATTTGTTAGAAGCGCCGGCACTGGCTTTTATCCTTGCCTTTATTGTGAAGTATTATAATACGGATGACCAACTGAATACAGGTTATGTTTTTAGTAAAAACCTGAACATGCCAGCGTATTTCTTTATGAGTATTATCGTTGCTCTTTTTATGGGGCTTACCGTGAGTGCAGAAGAAATCATTCGAGATCGTAAAATTCTAAAGCGTGAAAAATTTCTGCATCTCAATCGCAGTAGTTATATCTTTTCAAAGATTGCGATTTTGTTTGCTATCTCAGCAATTCAAACGTGTTTGTTTGTATTAGTAGGAAATTACTTTCTTGAAATCCGCGGAATGTTTTTGACTCACTGGGCAATTATGTTTACAACTTCATGTTTTGCCAACTTACTAGGTCTCAATATTTCATCTGCCTTTAATTCGGCAGTGACTATTTACATTTTGATTCCTATTCTTTTGATTCCTCAATTGATCTTGAGTGGTGTCGTAGTGAAGTTTGATAAACTGAATCCGATCATCGGCAATACCGCGACCGTTCCGATGGTTGGCGATTTGATGGCTTCTCGTTGGGCTTTTGAGGCTTCCATGGTGGCGCAGTACAAGGACAATGAATTCGAGCAGCAGTTTTATCTCTACGATAAAATCATGGCCGATGCCGATTATAAGAAAGTATATTTTTTACCCGAATTAGAAAGCCGACTGGATTTTGTCAAACTGAATTACAAAAACAATGAGCCAGCCATTCAAGAAGTTGTTAATAAAAACTTGAATGTTCTTCGAAATGAAATTCGTGACGAACTCTTATTAATCGGAAAACACAATTTCAAATTTTTGGATAACCTTAATCCAGGCAAATTTGACTCCTTAACCTATGTGGAGGCATTGACATTTTTTGAAACACTAAAAAAATTCTACAACAATCGTTACACCAAAGCCGACAAAGAGAAAGATGGTAGGATCAATCAAAGCACCAACACACAGCAGAAAGAAAAGGAATTTGAGCTTGAACGTAACTCTTATCAGAATGAGGCGATTACAGAATTGGTGAAGAATTCGGACGAGTTCAACCGCATCATTGAAAAAGATGGGAAGCTTGTTCAAAAAATCTATCCAATCTATAAAGATCCTGACCCCGAACACATGGTAGATTTTGATGCCCAGTTCTACATGCCGTCAAAACATTTTCTAAGTCGCAATATCGATACGCTCTATTTTAATTTGGGTGTGATTTGGTCAATGACTATTGTACTAGCAATTGCACTTTACTTCGAAGTCTTGCTAAGAATCATTGATGGCATGGGTAATGTATACAGCAAAATTCCGAAACGGATGTAATCATGTTTTTTGTTCTCTCTAAAATACTGGCTTACTTGATCATGCCTTTTGTGATCATTTGTGGTCTTTTGATAGCCAGTGCTATTGTAAAAAAACAACCATTAAAGAAAATATTATTTTATGCAGGCCTTTCACTGTTATTATTTTGCTCAAACGATTTCATAGTAAATGAAGTAATGATGCTTTGGGAGGTACCGATTACTCCTTTCAGTAAAATGAACAAAACTTATGAATGGGCAATACTATTGACGGGTGTAACAAGATATGATGAGGGTTTGATAAATGACCGCGTATATTTCAATCGTGGGGCAGATCGTGTTACACACACAGTGCAACTTTACAAATTGGGAAAAGTTAAGAAAATCCTTGTTTCAGGAGGAAGTGGGAGTTTGACAATACGGGATCGAAAAGAAGCTGATGAAATCGAAGCAGCATTGCTCCTTATGGGAATTCCGCAGGAAGATATTGTTAAAGAGGCGAATTCAAAAAATACGCATGAATCGTCAGTGGAGGTGAAGAAAATTTTGACAGGTAAAACTACTTCTGATAGTTGCATACTCGTTACGTCCGGCTACCATATGAGACGGTCAGCTGCATGCTTTGCTAAAGTGGGTTGGAAGATGGATTGTTTCAGTGTAGACTTCCTTTCTCATCAGAGAAAATACACCCCAGATGTTTTGTTCATTCCCAGAGTTGAAGCAATAGGCACATGGCAAGTGCTGATTAAAGAATGGGTTGGTATGATTTCCTACAAGCTGGCCGGTTATGCTTGATAATGGATTGAAATGAAGGGCAACCAACTAAAGCAGGTATGGTACGTAACGCTGCTCGTTATTGCTTTTATCTCCATTATTTTTTTTACTCCTGATTTTTCGATTTTTGGTTACCAGTTTAAGAAATTAAACTTACTCGCCGATATTCAGATTGAAGAGCCGCTGCCTTTGGCAAAAGACTCTATCATCAAGAAAAAAGATTCCGTTGTAGTTGTTGCGCCACCTGCTAAACCAGGCAAGGCGTTCATTGAAGAGTTCGGAAGTGATAATCTTCGTTATTTTTTTGAAGCCCTTCGCAATTC
>DASYTA010000406.1:0-5825 GCA_036002745.1 Cyclobacteriaceae bacterium
GGATACTTGTATGTGTTGTAGGGAGAATCAATTTCCTTGTGGCTATTAAGCACTCGTTTCAATCCAAAATCGCCAACCGCATAAACAAGTGTTGGATCAGCTTGCAAAGCAATCTTCTTTTTCAAGCGATTAAGATAAAGGCCAGCTATGACAGGAGCTTCATCTTCTTTTATGGATTCGGCTTGAACGATAGATGCCAGGATTGAAATTTCAATTGTTGTTAATCCAATCGCCTTGGCTTTGTCGAGGCGATCTGTGTTCCAAAACTTCTTGTACTCGCCATTAAATTTATTAACAAAATCTTTTGGGAGAACATTGAAATAAACTTCGTAGGTGTTTGGTAAGAACATGCACAAGATGTTGTCGTTGGTGAATCCTTGATCGTTGCTCTTCACAAATTCATCTAAAGCAATATTAAATTCTTCAGGCGACATGCTAACATTCTTCGTGATTTTATCCGCCAATTCATTTCGTAGACGCACGTAGGAGAATGTTACTTTTACCGGCACCTGTTGTACTGAGCTCAATGCTCTAAGAGCTTGAAGGTTAGACATGTCTCTTTTTAAAATAAAGCGACCCGGCTTAATCGCTTTGTCATAGCCCTTCAGTCGCGCCAGAAAACTGAATGAAACCATGTCATTAACAAAACCATTGTTGCCCAGTCCTTCCTGCACTTGACGGAACGTCATACCCGATCGGATGATAAAAGGTCTGTCTTCTTTTTCTAACAGCACATTGGGCGTATAGCAAATCTGATATCCATAGAAAACAAACGTGATCAGCAATGTAGATCCAACAATATAGAACACGAGCTTGACCTTACTTACTTCAGCCTTCATTTTTGTTAAATAAAAATTCAAAATTACAAAAACTAACTCGGATGAGGCTCACCATTTCATGTATAGAAACAGTGGTTTCTCTATCTTGCAAAAGATGCCTGCTGAATTTCTTTCCATACATCCACAGAACCCCGAGCCGAGGAAAATAAATCGTACCATTGAAATATTGAGAAAGGGCGGAATTGTAATTTATCCAACAGATACTATTTACGGTATCGGCTGTGATCTTATGAATCGAAGAGCAGTAGAGCGCCTTTGTCAGGTGATGAATATTAAGCCATTGAAATTAAATCTGTCATTTATTTGCAATGACCTGAGCGACATTTCCCATTATGTGAAAAGAATAGACACACCCATCTTCAAAATTCTTAAAAAAGCATTGCCAGGTCCATTCACTTTCATTTTTGAATCGAGTAGTCATGTCCCAAAAATTCTAGGAACAAATAAGAGAACAGTTGGTATTCGAATTCCAAATCACTCGATACCATTAGCAATTGTTAATGATCTTGGTAATCCATTGATTACTTCTTCCATTAAAGACGATGATGAAATTAAAGAGTATACCACCGATCCTGATCAAATCTTTGAAGACTTCAAGCATCAAGTTGATCTGGTAATTGATGGTGGTGCTGGAGGTCACATACCTTCAACAATCGTTGATTTTACTAGTGATGAACCACAAATTGTACGAAGGGGCTTAGGAAATTTTGATGAATATCTTTAAAAGATGATGCTATGATCATTCTGAAAAAACTTTTTTGCCATTAAGTAATTTATCAATAGCATTCCTAGTAATAACTTTGATCTTATCTCCTGAATCTTGATTTCCCATTCCGCCAATGGAGCACCAGTCCATGGTTCCGACGTTTACTATTATACCCGAAGATGTTTTCTTCTGCATCACTGTGAATGTAGGAACTGTTTCTTTGTTTCCTCGAGACCCAAAGTCGAATCCAATCAATTCAAGTTTAGCAAACTGAAGCTGTTCATTGTCAAGAATTGGAAATCCGTCGGCATCCCAAGCTTTGATAGGAGCTCCATCACATTCGGTAGAAGGTAATTTGAGAATGTCGCCCTTCTTAAAAGACAGGCCTTCCAATAATGGCGAACTTGGATTAAAAATTTTATAACCATTCCAGCCGTTGTCTAAATGCAACCCATAGCCACCTCCTTCGAAATCCTCACCAATACTTGGGAGAATTGGGTATTGTAAAATTTGATTTCGCCATTGAACTGTTTTCAGTGATTCATCTACTTCGGGGTCAAGTTCAGAACTTCGATAACAAATGAGACCGTTATTATTACTGGTATAGCGAACTTGCCACCACATGGTGTTTCCTGAAAGAATTATCGCATTCCCTCCCTCATTAACAAATCGATCAAAGTTCATTCTCGCCCTTCGAGTCCAGTACTCACTATGGCCAACGATCATAATTATTTTACTATGGAACGATGAATAATTATCCAAGTCCATATCCACAACATATTTGATTTTAAGATGGCTCAAGGAAGGAAACCATTTTAAACATTCGATGCATTCTTCTTTTTCAATAGTGCTATCCATTGGGCGAAGGAAGGAGACAATAGTAGACGCCATTCCTTCTGAAGAGTTAAAGCCATAAAGACTTTTGCCACCAACAGGATTGTAGGCATTGATGGTATTGGAAGGATAAACAACCAGAACATCAGTCGACGCCATAGATTTTACTACGATTGTAATTTTTTTTTCGATGTAATAAATGCCACTTTTCAACCAAGGTGGCACAATGATTTTGCCACTGCTTTTGTATCCAAATCCATCTCTCCAAGGCTCTGCAGAAGATTGAGTTTGGGGTGAAGGTGTGGCCTTCGCTCGAAAAACTAATTCTCCGTTAATGTTGTAAAGCCCCAATCCACAATTGATGTGTTTAGCGGATTGAAGGAAAACCTCGGCTTCTTCACCAGGAAAATAGGAGATCTTATTGGTATATCCAGTTATAATGGCATCCTCACATTCGGGCAAAAGGGCCACAGGAGAGGGGGGTGCAACAGCTGTATCCTTATACTCGCAAGAATAAAAAGACAAAACCAAGAGCAAACCAAAAAGAAAGGAATTTCGATTGATCATTAAAGCCAAACTCAAATATAATTTTATTACTCATTAGTCGAGTCTGGTCAAATGGATAGTTTTGTAAAAATTGAAATGAATAGTGCTATTATTGATTCGCATTTTCTTCCGTCACTTGAATATTTTTGCGCACTCTTTCCTTTTGATGAAATAATTTTAGAGGGGGAGGAACATTTTGCAAAACAGACCTATCGCAACAGGTCTTATATTAATACTGCTAACGGAGTTAAAATCCTTACCGTACCCTTAAAGGAGCGGCACGGTAAAATTTTAACCAAGGATATAAGAATAGAGCCTGGTAAAAAGTGGCGAAACTCTCATTGGCGAACCATTGAATCTGCTTACCGCAAGGCCCCCTTTTTTGAGTATTACTATGAGGAACTAAAAAATATCTTATTTAAAGATCACGAGTATTTACTTGACTTGAACCGCGATTTGCTGTCATTCTGTCTGCGGAATTCCAAGATGCAAAAAAAGCTATCAGTAAGTGTGGCGTATGAAAAGCAGGTGACAGAAAATAAAACCGACCTACGATCTGTTATTTTAGACAAAAAACCCTTTACCTCAAGGAATCTTTACCACGCTCACACTTATCATCAGGTTTTTGGCAACGATTTTGTACCTAATCTCAGTTTCATCGATTTGTTATTTTGCGAAGGGCCTGAATCAGCCTCAGTAATAAAGGCATCGGCAGCCCTTTGAACCAAATAGGAATAGATCGTTGTTTATTGAATCGTGAGCTTATGGCTCACCTTTTTAATTTTTGAATTATCAAGGCTAAACATTTACATTTACATATAACAAGAAGATATGCCAAACATGGAAGCAAAATTTTCTAACCGGGTGAAGGAAGTGATAACGTTGAGCAGGGAAGAAGCGCTGCGGTTGGGCCACGATTACATTGGCACCGAGCATCTAATTCTCGGCATGATTCGCGAGGGCGAGGGTGTAGCAGTTGCTTTACTAAAAAAGCTAGGCGTGCAGCTAGATCAGCTGCGAAGCGAAATCGAAAAAGTCTCAAAAGGAACGGCAACACATGAAATAAAAAATGTAGCCAACATTCCTTTGACGAGAGCTTCTGAGAAAATTTTAAAGATCACATACCTCGAAGCAAAAGTTTTTAAAGCACAATTGATCGGCACAGAGCATTTGTTGTTATCCATTTTACGTGACCCTGATAATCTTGCTACACAAATCCTGAACAAATTTGATGTTGCTTATGATATAGTAAAAGAGATGTTGGAATACCAGCACGAAAATCCTCAAGCCTCCTCTGACACCGATGATCCGGATGAAGATTCTTCTAAAATGTTTGGAAGTGGAGCAACTCCAGGGACCGGAAAAGAAAAGAAAGGAACTGAAAAATCCAGAACACCTGTACTTGATAATTTTGGTCGCGATCTTACTCGCCTGGCTGAAGATAATAAGCTCGATCCAATAGTTGGTCGTGAAAAAGAAATTGAACGCGTAGCTCAAATATTATCTCGTAGGAAAAAGAACAATCCAATTCTGATTGGTGAGCCTGGAGTAGGTAAAACAGCAATTGCAGAAGGGCTCGCGCTTCGTATCATTCAAAAGAAAGTATCACGAGTGCTCTTTGGCAAAAGAGTTGTAACACTTGACCTTGCATCATTGGTAGCCGGCACAAAATACCGCGGCCAGTTTGAAGAGCGCATGAAGGCGGTGATGAACGAGTTGGAGAAATCGCCGGACGTAATTTTGTTCATTGATGAGCTTCATACTATTGTAGGTGCTGGTGGTGCATCTGGTTCGCTCGACGCTTCCAACATGTTCAAACCGGCATTAGCACGAGGTGAAATCCAATGCATTGGAGCAACTACCTTGGATGAGTATCGTCAATACATTGAAAAAGATGGCGCCCTTGCCCGCAGATTCCAGATGGTTATGGTTGATTCCACTTCTGTAGACGAAACCATCCAGATTCTTGAAAACATTAAAGAAAAATACGAAGATCATCATCACGTAAACTATACCAAGGAAGCACTAGAAGCTTGCGTTAAGCTTTCTGATCGCTACATCAGCGATCGCTTCCTGCCAGATAAGGCGATTGACGTGATGGATGAAGCTGGTGCACGTGTTCACATTAATAATATTCATGTGCCCGAAGACATCGTGAAGTTTGAAGAGGCAATCGAAGATGTAAAGAAGGAAAAGAACCGTGTCGTTAAAAGTCAGAAATATGAAGAAGCCGCACAGCTTCGCGACAAAGAGAAAAAACTAATTGAACAACTTGACTTAGCGAAAGCACGCTGGGAAGAAAAAACACGTACCGAAAAATATACCGTTACTGAAGACAACGTAGCTGATGTAGTCGGTATGATGACGGGCATTCCTGCGAATCGCATCGCTCAGAAGGAAAGCAACAAGTTGCTGGGCATGGGTGATACTTTAAGTGGCAAAGTAATTGGGCAAGAAGAAGCGATTAAAAAATTAACTAAGGCAATTCAACGCACCAGAGTTGGACTGAAGGATCCTAAGAAACCAATTGGTTCTTTCATTTTCCTTGGCCCCACAGGTGTTGGAAAAACTGAATTGGCAAAAGTTCTTGCCAGTTATTTATTCGATAAAGAAGATGCACTGGTGCGGATTGACATGAGCGAATACATGGAGAAATTCTCTGTATCTCGTTTAGTTGGCGCACCTCCCGGATATGTAGGTTATGAAGAAGGTGGTCAGCTTACTGAAAAAGTAAGAAGGAAACCTTACAGCGTAGTACTCCTCGATGAAATTGAAAAGGCACATCCTGATGTCTTCAACATTTTATTGCAAGTGTTGGATGACGGTATATTAACCGACGGCTTGGGCCGCAGAGTCGATTTCAGAAACACCATTATCATCATGACTTCGAATATTGGTGT
>DASYTA010000407.1:0-3363 GCA_036002745.1 Cyclobacteriaceae bacterium
TCCGACTCCTTATCATTTTTTTCTTTAAAGGACTTTTCAGCCCGCTCAAAATCATCCACCACAGACAACAAGCTTTTCAAAAGTTGCTCATTGGCTGACGAAATCATTTCCAGTTTCTCTTTGGCCGAGCGCCTGCGATGGTTGTCAAACTCTGCATAAAGGCGTACGTACTTGTCCTTTGCTTCTGCCAATTCGTCCTGGAGCTTCTTTAAAGGATCAGCTTGTTTTTCTTGCTTTTCCTGAGTTGCTGGCTCTTCGCTTTGAAGGGATGTGCCTTCAGGCATCGTATCGTCATGTTTTTCCAGTTCGGGCTCCTGGTTCAAGGTATTTTCCATCAGTTGTTACTTAAATAAAAACGCAAAATGACAAGAATTTTGCCAATAACGGAATTGTGACAGGATGGCCTAATGAAGCTTCCTCCAAATCAGGTCTTTTAGTTCCGTGATTCCCTGGTTGGTAATTGAAGATATGAAAACAGTCGGGATACCTGCCGGTAATTCTTTTTTGATTTCAGTTTTTAATTCATCGTCAAGCATATCTGATTTCGAGATAGCTAGCAATCTCTTCTTATCAAGTAATTCTGGATTGTATTTTTTAAGCTCGTTAAGCAAAATTTCAAATTCATTTTTAATGTCTTTGGAATCGGCAGGAACCATAAACAGAAGCACAGAATTTCTTTCAATGTGTTTTAAAAACCGAATGCCTAATCCTTTGCCTTCAGCAGCACCTTCAATAATACCCGGGATATCTGCCATCACAAATGATTTCTCATTGCGATATGATACTACTCCGAGATTAGGGGTGAGTGTAGTGAATTGATAATCTGCAATTTTTGGTTTAGCTGCAGATACTACAGATAATAATGTCGACTTGCCCGCGTTCGGGAAGCCAACGAGGCCTACATCTGCTAACAGTTTTAACTCAAGGACAATCCATTCTTCTATTCCTGGTTCTCCAGGTTGAGCGTGTTGTGGTGCTTGATTGGTTGATGTCGCAAAGAATGCATTACCTTTTCCACCACGGCCGCCAGGAGTTAATATCACTTCTTGCCCATCTGCATTGATCTCACAAAGAATTTCATTTGTGTCAAACCTTTTGGCAACTGTGCCCAATGGCACTTCCAAAATTTCGTCTTTTCCAAAGGCACCGGTCATGTTTGCTCCTTCACCACCTTTTCCATTTTCAGCAATCACATGCTTTCTGTATTTCAAGTGGAGCAAAGTCCACAACTGCGAGTTACCTTTTAAAATAATGTGACCACCGCGCCCGCCATCACCACCATCAGGGCCACCTTTCTCTATAAATTTTTCACGATGAAAATGCCGACACCCAGCGCCTCCATGCCCGGAACGCGAATTGAATTTTATATAATCGATGAAGTTGGGAGAGGACATGAGTTGCTGGTTTCCAGTTACTGGTTAACTCGTAACCGACAACTGATAATAATTATTTTTTATCGATCACTTTACAAATATTTCCGAAGATCTCTTCGATGTCTCCAATACCATGAACAGTGTTCAAGCGTTTTTGTTTTTCGTAGTAAGGGAGAACATGAATAGTTTTCGTGAAATATTCAGTAACACGTTTGTTTAATTTCTCTTCTTCATCATCTACGCGATTTTCTGTGCTTCTACGTTTTGCAATGCGGGCACGAAGTTCAGCTTCTGTTACATCGAGGGCAACAATGAAATGAATAGCGGTGCCATTGTCTTTCATGAATTTATCTAACGCCTCTGCTTGAGGAACAGTTCGTGGAAAACCATCGAATAAAAATCCTTTTGCTTGTGGATTTTTATCGAGCTCTTCCTTCAACATGGCAATTGTAATTTCATCAGGTACCAGCGCTCCACTGTTCATGATCTCTTTCACTTTTTTACCAAGCGGAGTATCATTTTTTGTATGCCAGCGAAACAAATCTCCTGTGGAGATATGAACGAAACCATATTTCTTGATAAGCTTTTCGCTTTGAGTTCCTTTACCAGCGCCAGGAGGGCCGAAGAGTACAAGATTGATCATTTGGCTAGACTTAGGTTTTAAAAAAGATCGGCAAGATAAGGAATCAATTAGATAATTTGAAAGTCAGTAGGAGTCATCCAAAGCAAAACTGTTCTTTCTGGCCTTCCATTGTCCGTTGGTAAAGTCAGGAAAATCAACGCTTGCCCCATTTTGTTGAATCGATTTTTCTGAAAGGGGAGTAATTGCGCTCCAGGTAACAGCATCGTATACATCCTGAGGTGTATTCATCTTTCGCTTTACGGCTTCAATAAATGCGTTGAGCACAAACCAGTCCATACCCCCATGACCGGCCCCTGCCGCGTCGTTGCCATATTTTTTCCAAAGTGGATGATCGTATTTGTCGAGCCATGATTTGGCATCTTCCCATTGATGTGCTTTCGGACTTTGATCTTCAATGTAAATGGACTTGTTTACATCCATCCATATTCCCTTCGTTCCTTGAACGCGAAAACCGATCGAATAGGGCCGAGGCAAATTCGTGTCGTGTTGCAATAGCACCGTTTCATCGTTGGCTGTTCGAATCATTGTTGTAACAACATCGCCCAACTTGAAATTGATTTTTGCATTCGGATGATTTGCTCCGCCTAGTTTTACAATGTGCTCGTGAAGACCTCGCGCTTTGCTAGAATAAGAAACTAATTGCGTGAACCGATTACCTCGATTAATGTTGGTCATCATCGCGAGCGGCCCGATGCCATGAGTAGGATAGAGGTCGCCATTTCTTGTTACTGAATGTTGCGTTCGCCATTGCGCTTCTGAGAAACCTTTTTCACCGAACTCCACACCATGTCCGTATGGATTTTTTCCGTCGTTGAATTTCACTTCACGTAGATCATGCTGGTAGCCGCCTTGCAAATGAATCAACTCACCAAATACATTTTGACGCACCATGTTGAGCACCGCCATTGCATCTCGCCGGTAGCAAACATTTTCTAACATCATCAAGGGCATTCCCGTTTTCTCTGAGACGCGCACAATTTCCCAGCATTCGTCCACCGTCATTCCGGTGATCACTTCACAACCCACATATTTCTTGGCGTTCATTGCATCAATGCACATAGTTTTATGCCATTCCCAAGGTGTGGCAATGATCACTGCATCGATGTCTTTATTTTCTAATAATTTTTTATATCCATTTGGTCCGTCCAAAATAACTTGTGGTTTTGATTTCCCTTCTTGTGCCACAATTCCTAAGCTCATGTCGATCATTCGCTGCTGGATATCACAAATAGCAATTACATCCACATCATCTCGTTTTAGCGCTAACTCCAAATGGTTTTGACCGCGCAAACCAACTCCAATAATGCCGAGCCTTACTTTGTTTTCTGCTGATTTTGAAAAGATGTG
>DASYTA010000408.1:0-4041 GCA_036002745.1 Cyclobacteriaceae bacterium
TTGACTTTTACAATGCAAAGCAACATACCGAACCCGCTATTGTTAGGGCGCGCAAAGTGAGTTTGATATATCCCAACACAGAACAAATTGCATCCAATTCAATTCCGTTAAAAGACAACACCGCAGACATTATTTTCTTACTGTCTGCGGTTCATGAAATAAGATCAAATGATGAGAAGGTTGAGTTCCTAAAGGAGTGTTATCGCTTGTGCAAACCCGGTGCAAAAGTAATTATGGTAGAACATCTGCGCGACTTTCCGAATTTCCTGGCATTTACTGTGGGCTTCACTCACTTTTTTTCTCGCGCTGTATGGAAAAATTCTTTTGAACGCGCTGGTTTCTCCTCCTTTCAGGAAATTAAATTCACTCCATTTATGTCAATCTTTAACTGCCACCGCTAATGGAGCTTCATCTTAAAATAAGCGGCTATTGTTTAATTGTACTTGGCATGGTTCACGCCATTTTTCCCAAGCAATTTAACTGGAAACAAGAGTTGAGTTCCTTGAGTATCATGAACAGACAAATGATGCAAATACACACCTTCTTCATAGCATTCATTCTGGTTCTTGTGGGAGTCTTGTGTTTAACATCATCGACAGACCTTGTAGAGACAGCATTAGGTAAACGAATTTCTTTGGGCCTCGGAATATTCTGGATCGTACGATTGTTTATTCAGTTCTTCGGTTACTCATCAGAAATCTGGAGAGGAAAATCATTTGAAACTATAGTTCATGTCCTCTTTTCCATTTTCTGGACCTACCTAAGCGTGATATTTATAATGATCTATTTACGATAACGCTGGGATGTTATATTGTCATCAAAGACAGAGGCGAGATACTTGCACCAACAAAATTTCTGTCGACAAAAAAATGAAAGGTGATGTTGACTACTTAAAATTAATCTTTATGAAAATAATCCTAATAACACTGACTCTTGTTTTTGGGCTTCTCACTTTTGGCAACGGACAGACCAATACAAGCAAACCTGTAACCACACCAGTATGGACAGAAGCTGATAGAAAATACCTTTTGGACAATCTTATTCGTACAAAGAAGCAACTAATTGATGAAACAAAGAACTTAACAAAGAAGCAATGGAATTTTAAACCAAACCCAGACCAATGGAGCATCAATCAAATTGTTGAACACATTGATCGATATGAATTAATTTTTATGCATGAAATTTCAGTTGCGTTTCAAATGGGGCCTATTCCGGACTTCCCTGAACATCTTCCTGACAGTATGTTTGTAGATCATGACCCTAAGGATTTAAAAAAGAACAACACAACAGATTTTACAAAACCATTTACAATTTCTGTTCCCATTGGTAACAATGAAGGCGCCAACAATATGATTTGGTTCAATAAGATGAGGGACGAGTCAATTGACTACTTGAAAAGCACAACTCAAAATATTAGGATACACTATATAAATTTCGGACCTGATATGCACCAGAAATTCATGATGATTTTCACCCACACAGACAGGCACATAAGACAAATAAAAAGAGTGAAAGCAAATCCTAAGTATCCAAAATAGCCAACATCGCTGAATGTATCTTAAAAAAAAATCTATTCACTTGTGACAATTCTTAAAATTGGGCTACTAATACAATAAAGACCGTAGCTAAATTGTGAAACAAAACTTTATTCGGATTATTGAGGCTAATCAAGGGCTTATAAAAAGTCTTTGTAAAGCCTATTATATAAGTCCTGAAGATCAAAAAGATGCTTTTCAAGACATCATTCTACAGCTTTGGAAATCATTTGAAACATTTCGGGGAGAGTCCGAAATAAGCACTTGGATTTATCGAGTAAGTCTCAACACAGTACTCACCAAAGTCAAAAAAGAAAAAAGGAAAATAGCTACTGAGTCGATAGGTGTCTCAGAACTTTCTATTTCGACAGCCATGGCCGATGGTGATATTGAACTTCTAAACATCGTGATTCAATCTTTGAAAGACCTGGATAAAGCGATAGTTATCCTTTACCTGGAAGGATATAAGAACAAAGAAATCTCTCAAATTTTAAATCTCACTACTACGAATGTAAGCACCAGATTGAATAGAGTGAGAGCAGAACTAAAAGCCAAATTTAAAACTCAGCACTATGAATTTAGACAACCTTAAACCAGCTTGGCAACAGTTTCGATTATCGAATTCCTTGCAATCATTGGATACGGAAGAAATCCTATTGATTATCGAACGAGTTGAAAATAGGAGTATCAAAATTCATAAATACCTGATCAACTCTATCATGTTTGCTACTTTAATCATCTTTTGTCAGGGGGGATGATTTCTTACATCATTTGGAACGTTGACCCAAAAATCCTTGATGGGTTTGAATTTTTAAGATGGTATGGCTTCTGTTGGGCTGTAGGTATGGCTCTCGGCTATCAACTCACACTCCGGATTTACAAGGCAGAAGGCATTCCATCTGCAGAACTTGACAGGCTCACCTTTTACGTCATGTTAGGTGCAATTATTGGCGCTCGTTTTGGTCATATTCTATTTTATGATCCATTATATTATTTAAACAACCCAATAGAGATTCTCCCCATTCGAATTAATTCAACATTACAATTTACAGGACTTGCCGGTCTCGCAAGTCATGGAGGAATCTTGGGAGCTTTAGTTGCTCTTTACCTCTATCATAGAAAATTCAAAAAGGATTATCTATGGATGCTAGACCGACTGATAATAGGCGGAGCTTTACTGGGTTGCTTTATACGGGTAGGCAATTTGTTGAACTCTGAGATAATTGGAATTCCTTCTCAACATTCATGGGCATTCATATTTTCGCGGATCGATCAAACCCCGAGACATCCAACTCAAATTTATGAAGCACTGTTTTATCTGATAATATCTTTAATTCTATTTTTTATTTGGCAGTCGAAGAAAGTTAGTAATTACAAAGGCTTTCTGTTTGGGCTTGGCCTGTTCTTAATGTTCTTGCAAAGATTTCTAGTGGAATTTTTGAAAGAAAATCAAGTTGAATTTGAAGAGCAACTCATACTGAATATGGGACAGACCCTGAGTATACCGCTAATCCTCTTTGGAATATTTATAATGGCCTGGAGTATCACAACGGCTCGCAAGTCGAACTCTATCTTTTGACACATCGGGATCGGGTTCAGGACAAATTGAATAGAGTTATATATATTGTCATCAAAGACACGTGCGAATGCTGCGTCAGATTGAGGGCTTATATCGAGACGTTGTAGCCAAAGTAATTTTTTTCTAGAGATATCATATGAATAAATGAAAACAATACTTTCTAAACTATTTGAAAAATCAATTGAACTTGGAGATGAAACATTTTCTGATGACCAAATAAAATCAAAGTGGATAGGCAATCATCCAGCAACAATTGATGAAATAGAAAAAACGGAAAGGCGTCTGGGAATTAAACTGCCATCAGATTATAAAGAAATGCTGATGGTTTCGAATGGCTTTCCTACATCTACAAATGCTGTTGAACCAACATTCCAGAAAGTGAGTGAAATTGATTATTATAGAAATTACGAATGGAATTCAATTGATCTTTATAAAAAGACTGAAGAATTAAAAGAGGTTGGAGAAGAATTGGAAGGAAGTATTATGATTGCTGGCTTTGAGGACGAACAACAATTTCTAATTATTCCTCCGAACGGTCGAAGTAAAAAATGGAAGTACTGGAAATTTGCCTATTGGATTCCGGGAGAAGAAGCATATGAAGACTTAAACAAATATTTGGAGAGTGTGATCGAATTTTTAAATGATCAGATTTCAAAAAAACAAATAATAACCTAGTTTGAAATCGACTGACCAACTACTTTGAATATTTGCTGAGTAAGTGTACTTCAATTTGTCGAAACAACTTGTTGTAATCCCGTAAGGTACCAATCACCAACTCCGTGAAATATTCCTACGATCCAAAGATTTCCTGATCGCCGGAAAAGAATTCCAAAAAAAAGTCCAATAGCAAAGATGGCAGCGAAGATCCATGCGTGTGCCGGGTGGTCTCCAATTCTTTGCAGATGATAAAAATGTAACGGTCCAAAG
>DASYTA010000409.1:0-2989 GCA_036002745.1 Cyclobacteriaceae bacterium
GACGGGTATACAAATCCTGAGCAGAAAGCTTGGAACTATTTTGAGTTCGTATACACAGGCAATTAACAAACAAGAAAAAAGATCGGGCTCACTTTTTCAACCTAAGACTAAAGCAAAGGAACTTTTCAATAACACTTATTCATTCAACTGTTTTCACTACATACATCAAAATCCATTAAGAGCCAGGCTTGTAAAGAGAATAGAAGACTGGGCGCATTCATCATTCAATGAATATCACAAGAACGCCGAAGGAATCTGTAATAAATCGTTAGCAATAGAAATACTTGATCTTCCCGTTGAGATAGATTTATTTTATAAACAATCCTATCTCGTCATTGATGATTCTTTAATCCAAAATTTTCTTGAATAAAAAGCAACATATCGCGATTGCCGGAGCTGGGTTGGTTGGCTCTTTGCTTTCTATTTATCTCGCACAGCGTGGCCATCGCATTTCAGTTTTTGAACGAAGACCTGATATGCGCAAGCAAACTTTAGATGCTGGTCGATCAATCAATCTTGCCTTAAGTAATCGCGGACTTCGTGCGTTGAATGAAGTTGGGCTTACTAATGAAATAAAAAAAACTGCTATTCCAATGCATGGTCGGATGATGCACGACAGATTGGGAAAGTTAACTTTTCAACCGTACGGAAAAGAAGGACAATTCATCAATTCCATTTCGCGAAGTAATTTGAATATGGTGTTGATGGACAAAGCAGAATCACTTGGAGTTCAATTTCAATTTGAGCAACGAATACTCTCCACTGATTTTGAAAACACTAAACTTGTAATTCAAAACTCTGCATCCAATATTCAGCAACATGCTTTTGACGCCATCATTGGCGCCGACGGAGCATTCTCTGCCGTCCGTAGTTCATTACAAATCACCGATCGGTTTGATTATTCACAGGATTATATTGCTCCTGGCTATAAGGAACTTCATATTCCTGCAGCTGCAGGCGGTGCTTTTCAGTTGGAAAAAAATGCGCTGCACATTTGGCCTCGCGAAAGTTTCATGCTCATCGCTCTCCCCAATCCGGATGGAAGTTTTACATGCACATTGTTTTTTCCATTCGAAGGAGCTCTTTCTTTCCATTCGATAAAAACAGAGAACGAAATCGCCACATTTCTAAAAGAAACCTTTGCTGATGCTTTTAATTTGATGCCCAATGCTGTTGATACTTTTAAGAACACCCCTGCTTCATCGCTTGTTACGGTGAAATGTTTTCCGTGGATGAAAAATAAAACGTTGCTAATTGGAGATGCTGCTCACGCGATTGTTCCCTTCTATGGGCAAGGCATGAATGCAGGATTCGAAGATTGCCGTATTCTAAATCAATTGCTCGATCATTCTTCCGATTGGGCGGCTCTTTTCAATGAATTTCAAAATTTGAGAAAGCCCGACACTGATGCAATCGCAAAACTTGCATTGGATAATTTTATAGAGATGCGTGATTTGGTCGCCGATGCCAATTTTCTGTTAAGAAAAAAAATCGAAGCGAAATTAAATCAATTATTTCCCAACAGGTGGATTCCGTTATACTCGATGGTCACCTTTCACGATGACATCCGCTATTCGGATGCTCTTGCAATCGGTTTAAACCAAAAAAGAATCATGGATGAGGTAATGCGGCGAGTTAACATAGAAACAACATGGGAGCAATTGGATTTTGAGTCCATCGTAAGTAAATTGTAGAATGCCAAAAATTTCTGAAACTGATCTTATTCTTAATCCCGACGGCAGTGTCTATCATTTAAACCTGTTGCCCAAACACATCAGTGACACGATCATTGCGGTTGGCGATCCAAGCCGGGTTTACATGGTGAGCCAGTTTTTTGATGACGTAGAATTTGAAATGAACAAGCGCGAATTCATCACGCATGTTGGAAAATATAAGGGAAAAAAAATCACAGTAATTAGTACGGGCATCGGCACAGACAACGTAGAGATTTTCTTCTCTGAATTGGATGCACTGGTAAACATTGATTTAAAGACTCGTGAGCCTAAACCGCGAAAGAAAAAACTTAAGGTAATTCGCATCGGCACTTCAGGTGCACTGCAAGAAGATATTACGCTTGGCACGTCGCTCGTTTCCGACTTTGCTGTCGGCTTTGACAACTTGATGAACTTCTATGATTTACCGATGAACGATGAAGAAGCAGGGCTCGCTCATGACATTCAAAAAAAGACCGGGATCCATTTTATGCCTTATGTGGTACGAGGATCAGAAAGTTTAATGAAGCAGATTGCGTTTGATATGAAGGTGGGTAACACTGTTACCTGTCCAGGATTTTATGGGCCACAGGGAAGAGAGCTTCGAGCTCCCATTCGTTTCCCTCATCTGCTGGAGGATTTAAACTACTACCACAAAGGCGATTTTTGGCTTACCAATTTAGAAATGGAAACTGCCGGATATTACGCGATGGCTCGCTTATTAGGGCACGAAGCACTCAGCGTAAATGCGATTCTTGCCAATCGAATCAAAAATAAGTTTGTAAAAAACCCTAATAAGGTTGTTGAGTCGCTGATCGAAAAAGTGCTGGAGCGAATCTAGGCCGTCACCATGCTGTCCATGCGCATGATATGTCTGCCCGCATTGAAAGGATCATCATTATAAAATCCTGAAAGAATGCGATGGGCAATTTGCTCAATTACTAATTCATCATCCGATTTTTTTTCCTTGCCTTGCCAGAACACGCGCTGCGGATGTTTCTTCATGTCATCTACATAAGCCTTTGCGTGAACATACTGTTCTTGGGTGAACGTAATAGTAAAGCAGGTTTTTACTTTTTGAGTTTCCATGACTTGGGTTTTGCAATAGTTGTGCCTGAATTTTCCTTCAACTTTCGAAAATAAAACGTATTCTGTCAACTTCCTCGTTCGGTGTCGGACAAGGGTGTCCGTAGGTGAGAAATTTATCCGTGACTGTGAGGGCTTGGAGGATAAAAATACTCCAACCGGTCGGAGTCTATACTTTGTTGAGCTCCTAG
>DASYTA010000410.1:0-4052 GCA_036002745.1 Cyclobacteriaceae bacterium
AAAGTATCCTGATCTCGCCAAAACTGAATACCAAACGGGAGAAATATGTCCATTGGAAAGGAAGAACAGATCTTCACCCGTTCCATCCATATTGAATTTTGGATTGTGCTTAAGAATGTGAAAGTAAAGTGCAACAAAATATTCTGTGCAACCTAGCGAGCCACCGGGGTGACCGCTTTGGCATGCATGAACCATTCGTACTATGTCTCTTCGGACTTGTGAAGCTAACTTTTTAAGTTGAGGGTAATCAGGTTGAGTGGGCATTGAGGAAAAATTTTGGCGAATATCTAAGTTTTCTCACGAAAGAAAAATTAGTATACTCAATTTGTAGTCTTAAATTTAAAAAACAAGCTAATGATTGTTTGGGGACTTGAAAATGAAATTCTTTATTTCACCTCATCAAGCCCAACTACTTCGATTTCAGTTCTGCGATTCACTTCGCGGCCACCAGATTCATCATCATTAGAAACAATCGGTCGTTCCGAACCATAGCCTTTTGCTGAAACCTTGCTTTGATCCACGCCTTTGGAGATCAAATAATCAACAACGGCATTTGCTCTTTTCAGGGATAACGATTTGTTAGAGGCAGCATCACCCGTGTTATCCGTATGGCCGTTGATCTGCACCTTGAGTTGTGGATTTTTAGCGAGTAGCTCTTGTACTTTTTGAACTTCGGAGACGGACTGATCTTTCAAATTGAATTTCCCAACATCAAAAAAGATATTGCGAAGCACCACCTTCGAACCGATCTCAGTTCTCACCATGATAATGTGTGTATCTATTTCTTGATACTCAGCAAATTTTGGGAGGTTGAAGTTGATGGAGTTAAATAGATAACCTACACTTTCCGTGGTTACGCCATAGTTACCGCCGTGAGGAATGTGCAATTCAAAATCTCCGGACGTGGGGTCAGAATAAATTTTTGAAAGTACTTTTCCGGTTTCGTTATCAACCAGAGTTACAGTTGCATTAAGAGGAGCCGCAGTATTTTCATCGATCACTTTTCCTCTCAAGATCGTTACGACCTTCTCGTCAATTAATTTCTGAACAGAAGGATCAACGTAATTTTTATTCTCAACTTCTTTTTTCTTTTCTACAACTACAGGAGGTGGCGGAGGCGGTTTCGGTTTGTACTTCGGCTCCAGAAATTTGATGGAATAAATATCAATGCCACCTAAGCCTCCATCTTTTACTGTTGAATAGTATCCTGTTTTCTTATCTCGCGCCATCGAAAAGAAGCCATCGTATTCCCAAAGATTAATGGGATAGCCAATATTTTCAGGTTTTGTCCACTGTCCTTTTTTTAATTCACTAAAGAAAATATCACTGTTGCCAAGACCCGGGTGACCATCCGAAGAAAAATACAAAGTAACCCCATCGAAGTGAATGAATGGCGAATCTTCATTTCCCGGTGTATTGATTTTATCACCGAGGTTAATCGCCTTGCCCCATTCACCATGACCATCTAGTTCGCTGACATAAATATCCAACTCACCAAAGCCACCATCACGGTTACTAGCGAAATATAATTTCTTTCCATCAGGCGAAACGCTGGCACAGGTTTCCCAAAACTGAGAGGTGTTTATGTTTTTGTTTAAAGGTTTCGGTTCGGTCCAGTCATTACCTTCATAATTTGAAAAATAAATATCGCCTCCGCCAAGTTCCGAGTAAAGAAAAAGTGTTTTACCATTTGGTGAAAGTGAGGCAGCAGCATCGTTAAACTTGGTATTGATGTTCTTGCTTATTTTTTTTGGTTTACTCCATTCACCTGTATATTTATCAGTGACATACACATCTTCGAAACTTTCCGGGGCATTGGGATCGTCAGGTCGGTTGGAAGTAAAAATCAATATATTTCCATCGGCCGAAAGAATGGGGGAGTGATCGGTGAAACGAGAGTTTACAACGGGGCCGAGATTTTCAATAACTACGTTAAGCTCATACTCTGCCAATGAATCTGCAATATGGCATTCAGCAATTTTTTCATTAGCAATAGATGCGACGTTTGGATTCTTCTTTTTGAAATCTTCAAAGTGCTGAATCGCCTTTTTAATCTCATTCGTATTTTGAAATGCAATGCCGAGATAGTAATCAATTTTTGGATTTACAGCGGGATTTAAACGGTAGGCTTTGTCGATAAAAGCTGCCGCTTTTGATTTTGAATCGGAGTACAGATAGGCAAGTCCTAACTTAAAATTGATGGCAGCATCATCCGGGTTGACGGATAGCGCGTCGGTGAATGATTTAATAGCAGCTGAATAATTTTTTTTTGAGTAAAACTTATCACCAGCAGAGATCAAATCTTTCAAAGATTGACAAGCTCCCGACACTGTGATGCCAACAAGAACAGATAAAATAAGAAGACTTTTTTTCACCCGAGGTGATTTTATGAAAGCCAAACTTACCGAAACGAAAGACCAAGATTATTTTAAATAACCCCTGAATATTACATCAAACACTATTTCTACATTACCTTCTCCCTTTTTGAGCCTTTTTTGTAGCTTTTGCAACGGGTTTCTTTGCTGTCTTTTTTGCTGCAATTTTCTTCACTGGTTTTGCAGCAGGTGTCTTAGAGGCAGGTTTATTTCCAAGGATTTGAGCTGTGTGATTCTTAGTATCCACTTTGCTTATTACTTCCTCAATCACCCCATTTGCGTCAATAATAAAAGTAACACGAGCAGTGCCCATGTATTTTCTTCCATACATCGACTTCTCAATCCAAGTTCCATATTTTTCGTGAACCGATTTATCCGTATCTGCTAGTAAGCGAAAAGGAAGTTTTTCTTTCGCGATAAACTTGCGATGCATTTTCTCATCGTCTGTACTGATACCCAATACTTCATACCCCTGCCTTTGTAACACTTTGTAATTGTCACGCAGATCGCATGCTTCTGCGGTGCAACCCGGTGTCATATCCTTTGGATAAAAGTAAAGCACCACTTTCTTCCCTTTGAAGTCAGAGAGCTTTACAAGATTTCCGTCTTGATCCTTCGTTGTAAAGTCGGGGGCTTTATCGCCTGCGCTAAGTGCCATCGTCAAAGTATTTTTTGTGAATAAACTTTTTCGTTCCCTGCATGATCACGTACTTTCAATTCAAAATCACCTTTCAATGGCTTTGATTGATCCAATCGCTCGGATTGAAGGACGCCTGTTTTGTAATCGTATTTCATTAACACCCACTCACCATTAATGGTTGCATTGTAAGATGCAATTCCGGATAGGTTGTCAATAATCCTAAAGCGAGCGGAAGTCTGATGACATTGGATTCTGTGAACTAGCGGAGCGATGGTGTCTTTTTGAATAACAAAGTCACCAAGTTCGGAAGTTGTAAATTGAATTTTATCACGATCCCATGTTCCACCAATAAATTCATGTGATCTTCCTTCTATGTGGTAAACAAAAGTCTTTGAGTGATCAACATCTTTAAGCTGCTTCAATGTAATTTCTATTGGGCTATTGAGAGGTTCCGTCGCGCGGCCAATCGAAAAGACTTCGGATTCTCCTTTTTGCTCTTTAGAAAAATTCAAAAACAAAGTATCGTACAATGAGCTTTTATTGAAGTGAATGTCGGCCAAGTCACTGTAATAAGTGTATTCAATATTGGAAGGAATATTATCCGTTAGATGAAAAGGAACAACCCCTTGGCAAGTGGCTGCCGAATCAGGAATTACTTTTTGAAGATTGATAAGGTACACTTCATGTCCGATGCCTTTGTAATTTGGTTCAACGGTTGTTTCTGTACCCTTTTCAAACAAAGAAATTTTTCCTTTTGCATCGCATGGTCTAACATGAAGGTATAAGATATTACCATTGATATCATACTCGAATGGCTTTTGCAATGGTGCGAGAGATAAAGAACTGATAGGAGCAGCGGGTTTTACTTTAAAATGTATCGATGATCGATTACCATAAGCATCTGTCAAATTAATCTGAATGTTCAGTGGCTTATCGACAACGTTGATCTCACCTTTATTTAATGCATGTTCGTAATACTTTAATGGATTGCCATCATCGACATACAATTTATTGAAGCGAAGACCTCGGGTCTTTAA
>DASYTA010000411.1:0-2505 GCA_036002745.1 Cyclobacteriaceae bacterium
ACGGTGTTTTTTCCCGCTATCCTCCGGTTCAAGTTCCATTCGGGAAATTTTCATATCCGCCCAATGCACAAGTGTTACTTTATCAGCAAATAGGTAGCGTTGCAACGGATAGGCCAATGCTACTTTCGTGGGAAGATAACGGGCGCAAAGTAGCTGCGTTTATTGGTGATGGACTTTGGAAGTGGAGATTAGATGAATTTTCTACTTCAGAAAAAACTGAAATTTTTGATGAGACTTTTTCAAAGTTGATTCAGTATTTAAGCACAGTTGAAGACAAACGTAAATTCAGATTCTTTCCTATACAGAATGAATTTACGGATTCGTCGCCTGTAATTTTTGAAAGTCAAGTTTACAACGATTTGTTTGAGAAAATCTATGGAAACAAAATTGATTTGAAACTGACAGATGAGAAAGGAAAGACATCTACCTATAATTATACTCTTAGCCCTGGAGGAGAACGCTATCGCGTGGGTGGGTTAAAAGAAGGTGCCTATCGATATACAGCTACTACGGAAATCAATTCCAAACGTGAATCAGTTTCAGGACAATTCCTGGTTAAAGAGCAGAATATCGAACCACTTAATGTGGTTGCTGATTTTGGATTATTAAGGAAACTTTCAAAAGCAACAGGCGGAAAATTTTATAACTCGAATAATTGGAATCAACTAGTTACGGATTTTAAAAAGACCGAACCTAAAGAGTTAATTCACTCAGAGGAGTCATTCAATCCGCTTATTCACGTAAAATGGTTTTTCTTCCTGCTGCTCTTGCTGATTTCCACCGAATGGTTTTCCAGAAAATACTTAGGCAGCTATTAGTTAATTGACTTGATGATGTGTGCTTAAGTGTAAACGAACTCTCCGAATTCACTTTTTATAGTAACCTTCTTTTCAGAAGACTTCTCGACACGACCCACAACTTTGGCATCGACTCCAAAGCTTTTGGAGATTTGAATTACGTCATTGGAAAACTTTTCATTCAAATAGATTTCCATTCGATGTCCCATATTAAAAACCTTGTACATTTCTTTCCAGTCAGTTCCGCTACACTCATGGATGAGTTTGAAAAGAGGAGGCACATCAAATAAATTATCCTTAATCACGTGAAGCTGGTCAATGAAGTGCAACACCTTTGTTTGGGCACCTCCACTGCAATGGACCATTCCATGAATTTGTGATTTTAGTTCTTTAATGAGACTGATGGCGACAGGAGCATACGTGCGTGTGGGTGATAATACAAGTTTCCCAATGTTTATTGGCGCGTCTGGAATAGTGTCAGTCACTTTATACTTCCCGGAATACACAAGATCGCTGGCAACATTGGTGTCAAATGATTCACTGTACTTAGAAGCATACTCTTTGTGGAATACATCATGTCGTGCTGAAGTAAGGCCGTTACTTCCCATTCCACCATTGTATTCCTTTTCATAGTTAGCTTTCCCAAATGAGGCCAGGCCGACAATTACATCTCCATTTTGGATACGACTATTGTCGATCACATCGCTCCTTTTCATTCTGGCGGTTACAGTGCTATCGACTATTATTGTTCTCACCAGATCTCCAACGTCGGCAGTTTCGCCACCGGTACTTTGAATTTCCATTCCATTCTGGCGAAGCATGTTGAGGACTTCCTCAGTTCCTTCGATAATAGTTGAAATTACCTCACCTGGAATTAATTTTTTATTTCTTCCAATGGTTGACGAAAGTGCAATTGGACCGGTTGCCCCAACGCAAAGAAGATCATCCGTGTTCATAATGATGGCATCTTGCGCAATGCCTTTCCAAACATTCAAGTCGCCAGTTTCTTTCCAATAAATATAAGCGAGTGAAGATTTTGTACCTGCACCATCGGCATGCATGACGGTACAGTAGCTTTCATCATGGCCTAAAAGATCAGGAACAATTTTACAAAACGCTTTCGGAAAAAGGCCTTTGTCTAAATTTCTAATAGCGTTGTGTACATCTTCTTTTGAAGCTGAAACACCACGTTGTGTATAGCGATCTGTGTTCAACGATTTGTTATTTCAACGTTACACCAACCCACAAATAACCGGGAGATGATAACGCATTGTATTGATAATTATAATACATCTGTTGTTGCTGCATGTTTGGATTGCCATAGGCTCCGGGGCCTCTTGAAGTAGGGCTATAGCCAGTGTTGTTATTCGCTGGGGTTTTATTTTGAACAACAAGTCGTCCTGTCTCAAATTCAACTCCCAAAAGAGGTACTTCTTTCTTATTGATTCCAAAAGCTTTAAAAGGAATTTTTGCTTCATAAGTATAGGCACCATCTTCTTGTGCAATAATCATAGCTTCTATGCCATTGGCTAAGCCAAGCCTGCTTGATACAATATTTTCCTTCGCTAAACCGAGAAGCTCTACAACTTCTACGTCTTTTACTAATTCTTTTTTCATCGCCACTCTCGCAGCCACTTCAGTGCCGTGTGTAACGGCTTCAGGTTTTTCTTTTTTTAATTCACTCTCATCTTTTCCGACCGGATACTTC
>DASYTA010000412.1:0-2954 GCA_036002745.1 Cyclobacteriaceae bacterium
ATTTTTAAAATAAAAGGATTTATCGGAATAGTAATGCCACCGTCGGACTCTTCTTCCGAATCATCATAATCTTCTTTTAACAACCGTTTGCCACCAGTTTGCGAATTCGCTGAGTCGCGCATCGGTGGGGTTTTCTTACGTTTTTTGACCGGCTGCAATTCCGAGTAGTTCTCGCCACCAACAATTTCCTTCCATTTTTTTTGATCAAATTTTTTAACATCCACCTGTTCTCCATGAAAGCCATCTTCTGTCCAGGAAGGAGTTTCAGCAGCTTGTTGAGTTATAACCGCATTGTTAATAGTCTGCTCAAGCGATACGGAATCATCTTGCGCAAATGCAAAATCAGCAGAAACCAATATTATTATATATAGTAGATAAAACCTCATTTGTTATTTCTTGAAATTCGTGAACCTACTTTAGTAATCGATTCCTTTAGATAGGTTGCTGTTATCACTTCCAATTGACTAAAATATAAATAGGCGAGACTGCCTGCTACTAAAGGGACGATGAGGTAGAACGAAAACACTTTAATGAGCAATTCCAGAAAACGAATAGCATTTTGCGACCATACTTCATTGGTAGCAAAACTCCATTGAATCGCGCTTATATGAATATAGTGTAACGGTGCATAAAGGATCAGCAAAAAGGAGAATGATAAAAGCAAGACAATAACCTGCAAGCCCAAACCTTGATTGCTATTCTTTCCGTATAATTCCCACGCTTGTGCGAAACCACTTGTCAAACTAGTCTTCTCTTTGAGCTGAATGAACGCTGTTAAAATCAGGATTCCGAATGCACATGTTACAAACAAGGCTCCGAACAATCCAAAATACATTGCTGAATAAATAATAGCCGTAACAATGAAAATTTGCCAAAAAGATTTTACGTTTTTGCCTGATGAACCGTCTCCTGATTCTTTGTCAATTAACTTCATTACACGCTGGAGAATTATAGTCATTCCTAATGAATTGATGAAAACGAATGGCCATGTAGGCGTATACAATGCAAAAAACATTTGCGAAAAGAAATCCGTCCACCACTCTTCCGTGACGATGAACTGCGGGTGTTCATAAAGCAGAAAAAAGAAACTAACTCCTACCGCCACCAAAAATACCAATGGAAGAATGCTTTTACTATTTCGGGAGTAAAATTGAAATGTATCCTTGAGCACATCAGCATTATTTTTAATGCGGGTAAAATTGATCGGTTCGATATTGGTTGGCGGCAACCGGGTCTCCTTCAGCGGAACTTCAAAGCCGCTTTTAGATTTTTGCCAAGGATATATCACAAAATAACCGATGATAAATGCTGCTGATAAAAGTATCAGCGCAATTTTCAGGAAGGCTGGCGCGTCGGTGTAGCGTGTAAGGAAACTTTCGATAATGGCTGCAAGCACAAAAATAGGCGCAATTCCGAGCATGAGCTTTAACGATCGCACGCCAGAAATTTGCAGGGATTGCAAACGCGAATAAGTACCAGGAAATATAAGTCCGCGGCCTAGTGTAAGCCCCGCTCCACCTGCCAGTATGATGGAAGAAATCTCTAATGTTCCGTGTAACCAAATGCTTAATGATGACTCAATGAGTAGCCCACGTTCTAAAAAGAAATACTGAAAACTTCCCACCATGACACCGTTGAATAATAAACTGGCAAGCGTTCCTATGCACAGAAAAATACCGAGCACATACGTTCGGAAAGCAACCATCAGATTATTGAAAGTGATCCCCAAAAACATGTCCACCTGATGACTTTGCTTATAGACTGCCATCGGGTCGCCATTGGCAATATTTTTTTCCGTCATCGCTACATAACTGCTGCCTAGAATAGTGCTTACAAACTGCGGGTCTTTGATAGAGGAGAATATTCCGATGGTCATTGAAATCAGGAATACAATTAGCGAAATCAACAGCTCTCGCTTTGAATAAAGAATGAGTTGAGGCAATTCCTCACGCCAGAATAATTTGAATTGATTCTGTTTCTCTTTTTTCTGGCTGTAGATTATCGAGAAATACTGACGGGCGATCTTGTTAAGGTACACCCTCACCGACCGGTTGGGATAATAAGTCTTGGAATAAGAGAGATCATCGACAACCTGAACAAATAAATTACTCAGCTTTTCAGGATCTTTAACCGGATTATCAAGAAGCGTCTCAGCTTCCTGCCATTTTTGCTTATTTTGAGATATAAAGCGAGTCTCTCTCATCGAGGTTTGAAAATATTGCTTTAAAATTGAAAAATGAAAAATGTAGAGATTATAACTAGTCAAAATGTTGTATTACAGTATGAGTTGGCCTCTTTACAAGACCGCGTACTCGCCTTTATACTGGATATGGTTTGCCTGGTTGGTGGTACAGGGATAATATCCGGGGTGTTCTCTGCTATTTTTAGTTTTTCAGAAACCGCTCAAAGTGCAGTTGTACTTCTAATAGTCTGTCTTGCTTGCTTTTACTCCCTGGCATTCGAGTTTTTCAACAAAGGACGGAGCATTGGCAAAATAGCGATGAAGATTCAGGTGATAAAACTGGCCGGAGGCCAGGCGACATTTTCTGATTATGCTTCCCGATGGGTTTTCCGGCTGATTGATATTTATTTCTCATTAGGTGGAATTGCCTCTATCTTAATTATGTCATCCACAAAAGGTCAACGCGTTGGAGATATCATTGCCAACACGGCTGTTGTAAGAACACAACCCAAAGTGAACATCGACCTTCAAGATCTTCTTTCTATACATGAAACGAGTAAGTACGTTCCCGTTTATCAGCAAGCAAGAAAACTTCAAGAGCAAGACGCTCTAATAATAAAGACAACGCTTGAACGCTATCGCAGATTTCAAAATGATTCACACGAAGAGGCACTTCTAGCACTTGCAGATCGAGTACAGGAAATATTGGGAATCGATGCAATAGTGCAAGGAAAGAAATCTGAATTTCTGCAGACTATCTTAAAAGATTACG
>DASYTA010000413.1:0-2829 GCA_036002745.1 Cyclobacteriaceae bacterium
GTCTCGAACAGTTTTTACACACGGCCTCGTTGGAACAAACTGCTAGGAACGAGACAACCCTTAAACAGACGGTAAGGTTCGAAACCGACCGGGTCATGCAGGCCCTTGCTTTTGATACACTTACATTGCAAAGCGAGGAGCATGTTAGGCGTTACATTCAATATCATCAACACGCAGTTGGCCGACTCATGGACAACGTTGTTGCGCTATTATCCCACAAAAATACTTACCACGACTTTTACCAGTTTTACTATGGATGCCTTGAAGAAGTTTTGTCTTTCGTGGAGTATTATTTCGCTAACTATTTCGATCAGGATGCGAAGGTACCTGAGCGTCAAGCCGCTAACGCAAAAAAAATTGCAAAGGAAGCTTTTAAAAAACTTCAAGCAGCCTTAAACGATAGAGATGCCGACCCCACACTCATTGATCTCGTACTTCGTATTCTTAAAAACATCAGTGATAAGAGACCTGATCACCGCATAACCTATCGCAACGTAATGTATGTAAAGGAGGTACAAAAAGAATTGTGGCGTTTACTGGAAAGTCGATCTAAAATTAAAGACATCAATGAAAGTCTTCTTCAAGTGATGTACTATCTGAATTACAATTCATGTCGTGTGCTGACTTATCATGTCCAATATATTACTTCGCTATTAGATGTTGCCGAGACCAGATTCGATAGAGTTGAAAAGCTATCGTTGATGCTTAAGAAGATCAACCAGGCTCAAATTAAGCCAGGTTTAAAATATCACCCACACAAACCTTGTTTGAAAGACCAATTGAATAATTATCTTCTCGAAGAGCTTGAATACCATCAACGATTACAGCTAGCCATCAAGAGTGCGCCAGAAAAAGCCCAGGAAGCTAGTCTTGATGGATTCAAATTAAAATTTACCGCTTCCGTTGCTCAGCTAGCCTACCTTCTTAAGGTTTTGATTGAAACAAAAATAGTTGTCCATAACAACTTAAGCCAAGTTCTTCATTTCCTGGTGCGGTATGTAGTTACCAAAAGATCTGAAACAATCTCTCATGGCAGCCTTAGGTCTAAGTATTATGTTGTTGAAAATGGAACAAGAGAATCGGTTCGTGCGATGTTGATGTCATTGATTCAATACATTGATAAAAATTAGCGGTTTGATATAAGTCTAAGATTGGCATGACCAAGCAACGGGTGAAGCGATGAGCTTTTGACGAAGATTCATGTAGCGACGATTAAACGAACAAAAGCCGGGTGCTCTCCTAACCTAAAACCAAAAGAAAGAAGTTTCTAACTATTGAGAGCGGCCCGGCTCTGTTGAGGTGTTATCATTTATTTTTTGAGGTCTATGTTAAAATCCTGCTTGCCTGGAATGCAGGTGTAGTCGTTGCACGTCATAAATTCAATTGTTGCTTTTGCGATCCTTGTTTTTGGTGTCAGCCGCACTTTTTGGGCAAAAGAAACCACTCCGGTGTACCAGATAATTTCCATTTCATAGGTATCATCGTAAAATTTTACAGCATTTCCTTTTTCGCTAATTTGCCCGAGAAGCAGATAGCTCTCATCAGGCATAAACGAAAACCGCGTTGGCATTGGCCCCCCTTCCTTTATATGCTGAGAATACAGGTGCCAACCCCTGGCCATTCTGGCCGTGAATTTTAATATCAGTTCGTCTTTCCCAACGGCGTTGACTTCATACTGCCACTCTATTGTTTTGTTACTTTGGCTATCGCTAAAATTCACACCGTGAACGATGAAAAACAAAATTGCCAATCGAGTTAATGTTGTCATTAAAAAAACAATTAAGAACATATGAAAGTCTCATGGGTTATGCTAAACACTTAGTCCAGCGAAAAAAATCAATGTGCGTGGAGTAGCTATCTGTGAGTAAGGGTTTTTTAATTTTATGTCACTCTAACAACGAAGCCTTCTTAACTTAGTACTATCAATTTACAGCCATGGAAAAATCCAATTTCGACCTTCTTATGCGGCGCTACCTTGAAGGGAGCGTATCCGACCAGGAACGCATTAAAATCGAAGCATGGCTTGACTTCATGAAAATCAAGAATACAACGGATCTCGAATTGAGTAAGGCAGACGAAGAAAAACTATTTCATAAGATCACCAGCCCTGCGAGCAACATCCACGAAGTCATTTCTTTTCAACCCCAGCAAAAAAATAAGAAGGGGGGTATTCGCTGGGCGCTTCAAATTGCAGCAGCCGTGCTTATTGTTATTTCCGTCTCCTATGTTGCATGGAACTATGTCAATGAGGAAGTTGCCAAGCTTCATATAACTACTCAAAACGGAGTAGAGAAAATTATCCTTACCGATGGTACTATTGTATGGCTGCAGCAAGGCAGCAAATTAACGTACTTCGAAAAAAAGCAAGACGGCACACGTAATACTGAATTCGATGGTGAGGCACTTTTCGAGGTAGCGAAAGATGCCAATCATCCTTTTTATATAAAATGCGGCGGCATAAATCTCAAAGTTCTCGGCACCAGCTTTAGCATTAAAACAAAGCAGGATAATTTTCAACTCGTCGTGCTAACTGGAAAAGTCCATCTTACTTCTGGCAACAATGTAAATCTTGACTTAATCGCGAATGAAAAAATAGTTTTATCAAATAACGCGGCAGAAACAACTCAACTCGATGCCACAGAAGCCTCCAAACTCACGGCCAACACGGAGTATAACATGCAATTCGACAACAAGTCAATTGAAGAAGTTGTGGACAAGATCGGCAAAAAGTTTAATGTAGAAATAAAGACAGCAAAAGAAATAAAGAAGTGTCGAATCACTGCCGACTTCACTGATCATTCATTGGAGAGTACTCTTCAACTCATTAAA
>DASYTA010000414.1:0-2648 GCA_036002745.1 Cyclobacteriaceae bacterium
TCATGCGTGAACAGACACCAATCAATGAAAAATTATACACTGCTTACTTCGAACCCTTTGATTCTCCGGGCAGCGGTTTGACTCGCGGAACGAATGAAGTAACGCTGAAAACCCAAGCCTACGAAGCCTACGACAACGGAAATTATAAAGTAGCCGCTCAGTTATTTGAGCAAATTGTGAGTGAAAAAGAAGACGCGATTGCACAGTTATGTTTGGGTAACACTTACCTGGCGCAAAATGATTTAGCTAAGGCGGAAAAGGTATTCACCGAAATGCTAACTAAACAGTCGGAGCTGATTACGCAGGTCAAGTGGTATCTCGCGCTTACGTATTTGAAGGAAAATAAAATGGAGCGCGCCAAGGCCACCTTGTGGGAAATCAGCAAGAGTAGTACTTATGGGGAAAAGGCACAGAAGCTGTTGAAGGAACTGGACTAATGTTGATGTCAACTCTATAGCATCTTTACCACTGTAAGCGCTGCCTCTTCGCCCTTGTTACCAAATTTTCCGCCAGCTCTTTCAAGAGCTTGCTTTTTATTGAGCGTAGTGAGTACACCAAAAGCAACCGGTTTATTTGATTTAAGATTAACCTTCATGATACCGTAAGCAACTGATTGGCAGATGTAATCAAAGTGTGGTGTGTCTCCTTGAATAACACACCCAAGGCAAATCACTGCATCAATTTCTTTTTTGTCGGCCATCCGTTGTGCACCTAAAGGCAATTCAAAACTTCCGGGCACATTGGTGCGAATGATGTTATCTTTTTTTGCTCCAAGTTCAAGGAGTGCATGATAAGCGCCATCAAAGAGAGGTTCGGTGATTTCATCGTTCCACTCTGCCACAACAATAGCGAACTTCTTATTCTTCAAATTGATTTTGCTTTTCCCTGAAATGGATGAAAGTATTCCTGCCATAAATTTTCTCTTTTAAATAAAAAAGGGATAGTTGTCTATCCCTTTTCAAATATCACTAATTAATTTCTAAGAATTCGTCTCTAATCTTGCTTTGTATTTCTTCGCGCTTTGCACTTCGCTGCTTTCCCAATACTTGTCAATTACTTCCTGATAGATTTCTTTAGCCTTATCATTCTTATTTAATTTTTCATACGCCAATGCAGCTTTCATCAAATAAGTTGGAGTAAATTCTTTAGTGGGCTTATAGCTCGATGCTTTGTCATACCACTTTGATGCATTTTCATAATCCTTTTGCTCCATGTAAGCATCGCCCATCAAGCTATAGGCGCGTGGTTGGATCAAAAGATCGTTGGCTTTGAAATCTTCGAGATAAAGGATTGCAAGTGGATATTTTGCTTGCTTCAGGTAAATCGCTCCGGCATAAAAATTAGCGAGGTTGCCGGCAGGAGTCATGCCGTACTCATCAATGATTTGTAAAAAACCAAGGTTATTACCATCGCCATTAAGCGCGAGGTTAAGACTATCTGATTCAAAATAATGAATAGCCTGGAACATTTCTTTCTGAGCTTCTCCTTCTTGATTGTCGATATAATATCTCCATCCGAAATAGCCACCCACTACCAAAACCAATACGGATACAATTCCAATGATTATTTTAGGATTCCTCTCAGCCCAATGTTCGATGCCCTCAAGTTTTTGCTTGATTACTTCTGGATTCTCTAATAATTCTTTGCCTTCTTCCTTTTTCGCCATGATTATATAAAATTAAGCCCCGATAGTTCTATCAGGGCTGCAAAACTAAGAATTCCAAACTTTAATCAAAAACCCATTAATCCAGGATGAAAGGATAATTGGGCTCTGCGTAGATATCATGCATTGCTTCTGACGGGTCAGGGAATTTTGATTCTTCCGCAAATTTCACGCTCTCTTCCACCTGACCGTTTACTTTCTGATCAATGGCTTCCAATTCCTTTTCAGTTGCGATTTTCTTTTCCAGAATCGTTTTTCTCACTTGTTCGATCGGATCGCGCTGCTTGTATTCTTCTACCTCTTCTTTTGTGCGATATTTTTGAGGGTCACTCATAGAATGACCTTTGTAACGATAGGTTCTGAATTCCAGTAGGGTAGGGCCTTCGCCTGCGCGGGCACGAGTTGCAGCGCGGGCCACAGCTTCGTGAACGGCCTCCACATTCATAGCATCAACGGGTTCGGACGGCATGTCGTAAGATTCGCCCAATTTGTAAAGCTCATGCACATTCGAAGTACGAGCTACAGAAGTACCCATAGCATAACCATTGTTTTCGATAACGAAAATCACAGGTATCTTCCAAAGCATGGCCAAATTCAACGCTTCATGGAACGCACCCTGACGTACAGCGCCATCGCCCATATAGCAAATGCAGAGATTCCCAGTCTTATTATATTTTTCAGAAAAACCGATTCCGGCACCTAGAGGCACTTGAGCTCCAACAATTCCGTGACCTCCAAAAAATCCATGTTCTTTATCAAAGATGTGCATCGAACCGCCTTTGCCTTTGCTTACTCCGGTTTCTTTAGCAAAGAGTTCTGCCATTATTTTATTTGGACTGGTGCCCAATGCCAACGGATGCGCATGGTCGCGATAAGCGGTGATGTATTTATCTCCTTTCTTTAAAGCTGATACTGCACCGGAAGCACACGCTTCTTGCCCTATATATAGGTGACAAAAGCCACGTATTTTCTGCATTCCGTAAAG
>DASYTA010000415.1:0-4480 GCA_036002745.1 Cyclobacteriaceae bacterium
TAGAATCGTACAAATATTATCAATGGTACAAACCGACAATTGAATCGTACGACGAAGTATACGCCAAAGCATCGGAAATCGATAAATACAATCTTGATTTTCTGGCCCGCATAATCGGACCGTATAAGTCGAAGAATCCAAGTTGAGTGAAAGTTTTAAGAAAGTTTTTTTGGGGTTTATTGTTTTTGCTTGGAGTCGCATTAACGATCAATGCTCTCACCTATTTGAACTTCGATCCAGAGTATGGCTTTCTGAAAATAAAATCGGCAGCTGTTGCCACGGGGAAGTATTTACCATTTTATTATCTGCATGTCCTCTTTGGTGGGCTGATTTTAATAGCAGGGTTCATTCAAGTTTCCAAATGGTTTAGAAGCAAATGGATTTCCATTCACCGTAAGGTGGGATACTTTTATGTGATCGGAATTTTATTTTTAGCTGCACCAGGTGGATTGGGCATGAGTTTTTTTGTTGATCGTGGGCCGTTGGTATTGCTTAGTTTTCTGCTGCAAGTGTCGTTGTGGTTTTATTTCACACTAGTTGCGTTTCTTAAAATAAAAAAAAGAGATGTGATTGCGCATGAACTTTGGATGTGGCGAAGTTTTTCTTTGACCCTTGCTGCTATTACGTTAAGGGTTTATATCTTCTTCTCTTCTTTTTATTTTGATCTTAGTCAACCAGGAGCTTATGCAATCATTGCTTGGGCGAGCTGGGCTCCGAATTTATTATTGGTTGAATATTTTAAGAAAGGATGGTTGTGCCATTCTTTGAAAAAACAATTTACATCTGTGGATTCTTTGACTCATAATCTTTAAATCACAAGTCATCACATGTCTGTCAACCTTTTGTCTGTCTCAGGCGTCACATTTGGTGAGGAGAAGAATTATGTTCTAAGAGACATTCGCTTCTCTCAAAATCAGTTTCAAAAAATAGTAATTGCAGGTGAAACGGGCTCAGGCAAAAGTACTTTGCTAAAAATCATCGCCGGGCTGGAGCAACCTTATTCTGGAGAAGTAATTTTTGAAAATGAAAAAGTAAAAGGTCCGGCCGACCAGTTGGTTCCTGGTCATCCTCAAATTGTTTATTTGTCGCAACAGTTTGAGTTACCAAAATTCCTTCGCGTAGAGCAGGTGTTAGAATATGCTAACCAACTCAAGTCAACTCCTGAAGAAAAGATTTTTTCCGTTTGCCGAATTAATCATTTGCTTACGCGAAAAACAAATGAACTTTCCGGTGGAGAAAAACAACGCATCGCGATTGCTCGATTACTGATTCAGCGCCCGAAACTATTACTGCTCGATGAGCCTTTTTCAAATCTCGATCAGATTATGAAGGGAATCTTGAAGGAGGTGATTGATGACATTGGTAAGAAATTGAAGATTACCTGCATCCTTGTTTCACACGATCCCGAAGATACATTACCATGGGCTGATGAAATATTAGTTTTGAAAAGTGGTAAAATCATTCAACGCGGGTCGCCTCAAGAAATCTACCATCATCCCATCTCTCCTTACGTTGCTGGATTGTTTGGAACGTTCACTATGCTGAATATTGACTTGATAAAAAAATTTGGGATCAAAACTTCTGCAAAGAAAATAATAGTTCGACCAGAAAATTTTCAACTCACAGCAAAAGGCACTAAAACAGTTTCAGGCCATGTTGATAAAATCAATTTTTATGGAAATCACTTTTTGCTGGAAGTGCTCACGAAACAGCAACGTATTTTTGTAATCACGAATAATCGTTTACAACCAGGAGAGTGGGTTAACTTGAAACTGATCCTTCCGTAGTATTTTTGCAGATTATGAACAACGACCCTGAACTCAGCGGAAAATATCTCGGCACGATCAGTGCAGATTTTGTGAAGGTGGCCGACACACTAAAAGAAGCTTCTTATCAGATACGTAAAGGTGGATTTGATTATCCCGTATTCGCAATTTCAAAAAATGAAATTCCAATCGGACAATTATTGATTGGAAAATTTGAGCTGAACTTAGACTGGAATTATTACGCTTCGTTCATGGATGAATTCGTGCAGCGTGAACTTATCGCCAACGACAAACAAGAAGAGTTTATCAAAGCGTACAAAGACCCGGATGAATTTTGCTGCCTCTTTGTGGTGGATGAGGACTTTACAAGTTTTGTGTTCATTCCTTATCCGGAAGATTGATCAAAAATGTTTCCAGCCTTGTGCTTGAATTGGTACGACAGTTCCTTGTTTTGAGATCATCACATTCTGATTTGCATTGTCATGTGTGTGACCGATGAAATGAATATCCGCGTGATTTTTTAATAATTCAAAATCAGATGGCTTAATAGTGAAGAGTAGTTCGTAATCTTCTCCGCCATTCAATGCAGCAGTGATCGGATCCATTTTAAATTCAATCGCAGTATTATATGTTTCAGTGTCGATCGGAATTTTTTCTTCAAAAAGTTTGATTCCAACTTTTGAATTTTTGCTTAGATGAAGGAGCTCACTGGCCAAACCATCGGAGACATCAATCATTGAAGTGGGTACAATATTTTTTTCAGCGAATTCATGAATGATATCCATTCGCGCTTCCGGTTTTAACTGACGACCAACCACGTATTCATATTTCTCCAGATCAGGTTGCATCTGAGGATTGGCTTTGAAAACTTCTTTTTCACGTTCCAAAACTTGAAGTCCAATGAAAGCTGCACCGAGATCGCCCGTCACACAAATAATATCATTGGCTTTTGCTCCGCTTCGCAAAATCGTTTTGTCTTTAGCTGCGCGACCAATCGCTGTAATTGAAATCACCAACCCTGACCCGGATGAACTCGTGTCGCCACCTATTAAGTCCACTTTATAGTTTTTGCAAGCGGCATGAATGCCTTCGTAAAGCATATCAATTGCTTCCAATGAAAATCGGTTACTAAGTCCAAGACTTATAACAATTTGTTCAGGCCTGCCATTCATGGCGGCGATATCACTTACATTAACTGCTACCGCTTTGTAGCCGAGGTGTTGCAACGGCACATAAGAAAGATCGAAGTGAGGTCCTTCAATGAGCATGTCAGTCGAGACCAGGAGATTTTCTGTTCCAATGTCAATAACTGCAGCATCATCGCCAATACCTTTTAGAGAGCTGGAGTTTTGAATGGAAAAGTTATTCTTTATCCGTTCAATCAATCCAAACTCCCCTAAATCAGCGATTTCTGTTCTTTTCTCTGCCATGCGGTAATAGTTAATAGGCGGCTGTGCCGTCGGTTTATCCGGCAAAAGTACAATTTGAAGTTCAATGCAGCTGCAATGGATTAGAAGTCATGTATTTAGAGCTATCAAATAATGAGAATATGAAAAAGTGTTTTGTATTATTTGTCTCTGCTTTAATCCTTTTTGCAAGCTGTGGTCCTAAGCCTTATTACAAAACTGCGCAGGGCAAAAAGAAACAGAAGTATTATAATGCTATTCAATTTGGTCAGAAGGAAAGACCAAAGATGGATTTCAAATAGAGTGAAATCACTAACGAAAAGTAATCAGCGGAAAGCTTTCGCCCTTTTGAAACTTGGATTGATGCAGCGGCAATTCTAAAAACCCGTCAACCACTTTCAAATTGGCAAAGTCGCCAGAGCCGCCACCCGAAAATGGATAAGCCATCAGCTTTCCATTTTCATTTTGGATTTTCACTTGTAGAAAATAAGTGAGTTTGGGAGAGAATGAATAATCTTCCGCGAGTATGGCGGATTGCTTTTGTGCTTGATTGCCAAAGCTATTTGTGAGCCATAGTTTTACGTAGCGAAGAAAGCAAGCAAAAGTTGAAACTGGATTTCCGGGCAATCCGAAGACTGTATTTTTTTGTGATTGGCCGAACCACATCGGCTTGCCTGGCCGCTGACTTACCTGGTGAAATAATTTTTTTACCTGAAGGGATTCAAGGACTTGCGGAATGAAATCAAACTTGCCCTTAGAAACTCCGCCTGATAAAATGATCAGGTCATACTTATTAAGAATAGCTTCCAATTTTTCTTTTATTTCCTTCTCGTTATCGATGAGGTGGAATAAATCAGCTTTGCAACCCAATTCATTGAGAGCTGCCGAAAGCATGTAGCTATTTGATTTTCTTATCTGATGAGGCAATGGGCTTTGATCTACATCTACCAATTCATCGCCGGTGGAAATGACGGCAGAGGATGGATACTTTATTACATTAACTTCAGACTTACCCACAGAAGCAAGCATTGCAACTTCAGCAGGCGAAATCTTAAAACCTCGACTCAATAATATTTCATTTTGTTTGGCATCACTTCCTTGATGATGAACGTTCTGGTTCTTTTCTATGGGATCAGAGAGTTTTGCGATTTTGTCTTTTACATCGATGCTTTCATAAGGAATAACAGAATCCGTTCCCTCTGGTAAGGGAGCACCAGTCATGATTTCAATGCACTTTGTTGGGTCAGTTAATGTTCGTTGGGGTTGTCCCGCTGCTTGAATTCCTTCGATCGGAAATCCTATTTGACC
>DASYTA010000416.1:0-4953 GCA_036002745.1 Cyclobacteriaceae bacterium
GATGACGTTGCTAAATACACTGACTTATCAAACAGAATAAAGAAGGCGTTCCTTAATGAATATGTTACCCCCAACGGCCGACTCGTATCTAGTACACAAACTGCTTACGTTCTTGCATTGAACTTCGATATGCTTCCCGAAGCACAGAGAAAGCAGGCAGCCGATTACTTAGTTCAAAATGTAAAATCATACGACAATCATCTTACCACTGGTTTCTTAGGCACACCTTATTTATGTCATGTGCTTTCGCGATTTGGACATAGTGATGTTGCTTATCAACTTTTATTACAAGAAACATTTCCTTCGTGGCTTTATCCTGTAAAGATGGGCGCCACAACGATTTGGGAACGCTGGGACGGCATCAAACCTGATGGTACTTTTCAAACTGCTTCTATGAATTCATTCAATCATTATGCTTACGGAGCAATTGGTGATTGGCTTTATCGCATTGTTGTGGGCATTGATACTTACGAAGATGGTGTGGGCTACAAACACATCAAACTGCAACCCCAACCGGGCGGTGGACTCACTTACGCAAATGCCGATCTGCAAACTCAATACGGAAACGTAAGCTCACATTGGAAAATTGAAAACGGAATTTTCAATTGGAATGTGGAAGTGCCAGCCAATACGGTTGCAACAATTTATGTTCCGGCGAGCAATGTTAACGACATTACTGAAAGTGGTAAGGCGATTTCTTCAATAAAGGAAATCAAACTATCAGGAACAGAAAATGATTCAGTCATCCTACAATTGGGCTCGGGTCATTATCTCTTCTCCGCTAAAATGAAATAATATTTATTTAAGCCGCTCCTCATTCTCTTTTCCAGAAGCATTCTTCAATTGAACCGCTTTTGGAATAATTGAAAATGAAAAATCATTAAAGTTCCAACCTGAGGTATACTCAACAGCGCCTAACGATGAGGCACCGATTGACATCTTACTAAAATTGAAATTCTTTAAAGTTGAGTTTTTGAGACCCGTACCCGAAAACGCAGTGTTGGCATTCATGATGGTTACATTGTTTACATAAATATCTTTTGCAACCGGAATGCCTTTTTCTGCCGGCTCTACTCTATTCAACATCACCTTCCAATGTGCGGGAACTGTGCTTGAATCATAACCTTTCGGCAAGGTCGAGTAGCTGTAGGATGGATTCCAGTTAAGATTAAATTGAAACGCCACATTGATAGAATCCATGCGCACATTCTGAAAATAAATATCTTCGACTATTCCGCCCCGTGTTACAGCCGATTTAATACGAAGACCATTGTCTGTGTGGGTCGCCGTCAAATCTGATGCGAGAACATGGCGAATACCTCCAGAGGTTTCACTACCAAGAGTTACCAGTCCTGCACCACGACGAGCAATACATTTTCTAATCACGACATATTCTGTTGGTCGATTAACCCGCAAGCCATCCCAATCTCTACCTGCCTTCAAACAAAAATTATCATCGTTACAATCAATATCGCAATTCTCTATCAACACCCATGACGAGGAGTCAATATCAATTCCATCCGTACTTGGCCCACTGCCATCTTCATTGTTGCGAATAATTACACCGTCTACAGTAATGTTTTTGGAATATAATAATTGTACCGTCCAGAAGCCTGCATTTTTAAAGGTCAATCCTTTAATCGTGATGTTGCTTGAATTTTGAACGAGTAATGTTCTTACACGTTTGGCATCATAATCGACAATCCAACGCAAGCCTTTCGCATCATACTCTTTTCGCATTCGCCAATAGAGATCCCAATTAAATTTACCTCGAGCGTTTACAATACCTTCTCCTACAACAGAAGAATTTTTAACACCATTAATGTTGATCAACGCTGAAGGCCATTTCATTTCAATACCAGCAATACGTGTATCTATTTCCGGGTAATCTTCTACTCGTTCGCTGCCAAGAATTAAAACATCTTTGTCGATTTGTAATTGAACATTGTCTTTCAAAAAAATTGCTCCAGTCATATACGAGCCTGTTTTGAATTGCACAATTCCCCCACCCGCTTTCGTACAAGCATCGATCGCCTTTTGAATAGATTTTGCATTGTTCGTTTTTCCATCAGCGACCGCGCCGTATTTGTCAACAAAAAAAATCTTAGTACTAGTAAGATTAAACTGAGATCCAACCTTCGATACCCATTCAAGATTTTGGGCTTCAATTGTTACAACTGCCAAAGGCCAACATAAAAACAAAAGCAATTGCTTTTGCCTTTTTATCGTGTAGTACCAGCTCATCATCACTTCAAATATTTCTTCAAGGCTAACTTCTTCTGCTTTTTCAAGGCATCACCAACAAGCGAAGCGTTGATGCGAGCGCCTGCTTCATTTGTATGTGTGTGGTCTTGTATAAATAATTTTGCTTTTACTTCATCTGGCCCCAATGCTTCATAGCGGGTCGCAACCAGATCATTAAGATCGATATAAAAAGTTTCTTCCTTTTTAGCTGCTTCTTGCGCCCACGTTGCATAGCTATTCCTAGCTCGTACAACTTTGCCATTCTCCCAAACATTGCGCGCTACCAACGAGCAGACAATCGGTGTACAACCTTTTGCCTTGGTATCGCGAATGTATTTGCGCATATACCATCCGAAGCTGTGAACGATCTCATGCTTTTTTGTGATCAGGTTATCAATTTCTTCCGTTTCTTCACCCACACCCTTTATGGAACCGCGGGCACGCACTGTATCATTCACTGCTCCTCCATCATTGTGACCAAACTGCATGATCACAAAATCTCCCGGCTTCAATTTGGAAAGTACTTTATCCCAAAGTCCTTCTGTCTGAAAAGTGCGGCTACTCCTACCTCCACGAGCATGGTTTTCAATGCGAATTTTGGTTGTGTCAAATTCTTCATATAGAAAATCTCCCCAACCCCACAGCGATCCTTCACCTTTACCACTTCCATTTTTAACGGTAGAATCTCCAATAACAAAAAGAGTTGGCTTGGGTTTTTCACGCGCGGCGGAAATTAGCAGAGCGAAGACCAGAAGAGCCAAATATTGCTTTATTGAAGGAGTAGCCATTGTCTATTGAGTTTGACTAAGATTTTGAAAACTATAAAAAATATTACCATGATGCGCAATCGATTGCACAAATAAATGTATCTTGTTAAAGTTTTACACCCATCCTGCACTGTACTGATGGTGGCGAAGTAAAAAGTTGTTGTTATGCAATTGAAGAGCACTATGAAAGAAATAGATTCACTACTAGAAATCCGTATTGACCACGAGTCAAGAATTCCTAAGTATCATCAGATCGTAAATTCGATCATACATGATATTGAGTCTGGAAAATTATCTGTTGGAGAACGTGTGCCTTCGATCAATGAATTCAGCGAAGAATATTATTTATCGCGAGACACAGTTGAAAAGGCTTACAATGTTTTAAAAGAAAAACAGATTATCACTTCTGTAAAAGGGAAAGGTTATTACGTAACAAGAACTATTCTTCCATCGAAGATCAATGTGCTTTTTCTTCTGAATAAATTAAGCTCTTATAAACTGAGCATTTACAATTCATTTGTGAACGGACTTGGGCAAAATGCACGAGTTGATCTTACGGTTTATAATTGTGACGCTAAAATATTTTTAGATACTATTAACGAAACAAGTGGCCGGTATGATTACTATGTTGTTATGCCCCATTTTCGTGATGAATTAAACACTCATCAAAACACTAATCAACAGATTCTTGAGTCGCTGCGAAAAATCCCGGAAGACAAATTAGTTATTCTTGATAATTACATTCCTGAATTAAAAAGAAACATCGCTTCTGTTTACCAGGATTTTAAAATGGATCTTTACGAAGCCTTGCAAGAAGGACAGGAAATCCTCTCGCGCTATGATAGTCTTATTCTTGTGTATCCTACGAAAGCAATTTATCCGTATCCGATAGAAATACTTCAGGGCTTTCAAAAATTTTGTACCGACTTCAATTTCAATTTTGAAGTTATCGATGAGATTTATCCAGACATGGAATTGAGACCAAATGATGCCTATATCATTATTGAAGAATCGGATCTTGTAAATCTTGTAAAACAAGTCCGTGATAAGAATTTTAACCTTGGAAAGGAGATCGGCATAATTTCATACAACGACACACCATTAAAGGAGCTTCTGGGTATTACGGTCGTTTCGACGGATTTTCAAACTATGGGTGAAACGGCTTCCTATATGATACTCAAGAAGAAAAAGGAAGTTGTGAAAAATGTTTTCCGGTTCATCAATCGACACTCTGTTTAGTGGCCGTCTAAGTAATACATTTATTTGAGCAGGACACCCCGTGAAAGTTTTACGCGGTTGGATAGTTATTTTTATTAGAACTCAATATCCATCCACATGAGAAAAATCAATTTCATTGCTTTCCTTGTATTGCAATTTTCTACTTGCATCGCTTACGCTCAAAAATTACCGGCACCTTCTGTGACGCTGGAAGCGATGACAAAAACAAATACCTATTTTATGCGAGAGTGGCCGGACGCTGGTAAGCGAATAGTTACGAATATATCGCGCGCAAGCAACATTTGGACGCGTGCGGTTTACTACGAAGGGTTAATGGCGTTTTACAAAATAAACAAGCAACCGGAATTTATTGACTATGCAAATCAGTGGGCCAATTTTCATCATTGGGATCTTCGCGATGGAGAAACGTTCACGCGCAACGCGGATAATCAATGCGCTGGGCAAACGTATATTGATCTTTATTTGCTAGATCAGCAACCTTCGAAAATCGAAAAGATCACTGCATCCATTGACAGCATGATGCATACAACAAAAATTGATGACTGGTCTTGGATTGACGCGATTCAAATGTGTATGCCTGTCTTTGCAAAGCTAGGCTCGATCAAAAATGATCCTCGTTATTGGGAACGCATGCATGAGATGTACATGTATACTCGAGATAAACATTTTGGCGGACTCTATAATCCTGAAGATAATCTGTGGT
>DASYTA010000417.1:0-3693 GCA_036002745.1 Cyclobacteriaceae bacterium
AATCAGTTACCCTTCAAAGATCCGGGACATTCTTTCACTGCTCCTACTCTCGCCGTTCCCACACATAAAATGATTTTGCAAGAAATCGTTTTAGTTACTAAAACAAATCACGTTTCAATTTATTCTGAGACATTCATCGCATCTCACTTAAGCGACATTTTTCAGCCACCTAAGATTTCCTAAATCTCGCTTTTCTGGATCACTCTCTTGAGTATCCATTGCTAATTCATTTTTTCACTTTTAAGATTTTCTTTCATGTTGAATGGAATTATTTCCTTTTCGATAAGGAATAAGGTTGTAATTGGTGCATTAACATTCGCGCTGATCGCTTGGGGAACTTACTCCTTAACCAAGCTGCCTATTGATGCCGTACCCGACATTACAAATAATCAGGTGCAGGTGCTTACGGTTTCACCATCACTTGCGGCGAACGAAATTGAGCGACTGGTAACTTTTCCTGTTGAACAAACAATGGCTACCATACCAGGCATCACTGAGATGCGCTCTTTCTCGCGTTTCGGATTATCCGTGGTGACAATTGTTTTTACGGATGACACCGATGTGTACTGGGCACGACAACAAGTGAATGAACGACTTGCGGTAGCTAAATCTCAAATACCTTCTGGTGCTGGCAGTCCTGAATTAGGTCCTGTCTCAACTGGTCTCAGCGAAATTTATCAATACATCATTCGTCCCGCTAAAGGATACGAAAACAAATACGATGCAATGGAGCTGCGGACTATTCAGGATTGGATCGTGCGCAGACAATTGCTAGGTACACCGGGCGTTGCAGATGTAAGTAGTTGGGGAGGAAAACTTAAGCAATATGAAATCGCGGTGAACCCAGACAAGCTTCATGCGATGAACATCGGCATCAACGAAATATTTTCCGCTCTTCAAAAAAATAATCAAAACACAGGTGGTGCTTACATCGACCAAAAACCCTATGCTTTTTTTATTCGCAGTGAAGGGCTTGCGCAAAGTTTAGAAGACATAGAGAAAATTGTCATTCGCAACAATACAAATGGTTTCCCCATTCTTGTTCGTGATGTGGCTCAGGTGCGATTTGGAAATGCGATCCGTTACGGAGCAATGACCTTCAACAATGAAGGAGAGGTTGTGGGTGCAATTGTACTTATGTTAAAGGGCGCCAACTCTTCTGTCGTCATCAGAAATGTGAAGGAGCGCATCGAACAAATTAAAAAAACATTACCGGAGGGTGTGATCATTGAGCCTTATCTAGATAGAACCAAGTTGGTGAACAACGCGATAAATACTGTGACAAAAAATCTTGCCGAAGGTGCTCTCATTGTAATTTTTGTATTGGTCTTAATGCTCGGCAATCTTCGGGCTGGATTGGTGGTTGCTTCGGTTATTCCATTGTCAATGCTTTTCGCTATCGGTCTGATGAGACTGTTTGGCGTATCCGGAAATCTTATGAGCCTTGGCGCTATTGATTTTGGATTGATTGTAGACGGTGCTGTAATTATTGTTGAAGCAACGTTGCATCACATCACCTCCTCTCAACACCCTCATAGAATTAGTCAACAAGAAATGGATGGCGAGGTGAAGCTAGCCGCCAGCAAAATGATGAATTCTGCCGCCTTCGGACAAATCATCATTTTAATCGTCTATCTTCCTATTCTCACGTTGGTGGGAATTGAGGGAAAAATGTTTCGGCCTATGGCGCAGGCTGTTTCGTTTGCCATTCTTGGTGCGCTCGTTTTATCATTAACGTACGTTCCCGTGGCTTCATCGTTGTTCTTGAGTAGGAATCCATTGGCAACTAAAAATATCTCTGACAAAATCATCAATTTTTTTCACCGCGTTTATGAACCTATCATTTCACTAGCGTTAGAGAAGCGCAAGCTCGTGATTGGTTCTTCTGTCGTCCTTTTTACTTTAAGTCTATTGTTATTCCTAAAACTTGGTGGAGAGTTTATTCCAACATTGGATGAAGGTGATTTTGCCGTGGAAACAAGAATTATAACTGGTAGCTCTCTCACTCAGATGACCGAAACCATGCAGAAAAGTGCGAGTGTCTTGCTCAACAACTTTCCCGAAGTGAAAGAAGTGGTTGGGAAAATTGGTACTTCCGAAATTCCAACCGATCCCATGCCTATCGAAAATGGAGATCTCATTATTGTTCTTAAAAATAGAAATGAATGGGTTAGCGGAAAAACTCGCGAGGAACTTGCCGGCAATATGGCTGCCAAACTTCACGCCTCAATGCCCGGTGTCTTGTTTGGTTTTCAGCAACCCATACAAATGAGATTTAACGAACTCATGACTGGTGCTCGGCAAGATGTGGTGCTGAAAATTTATGGCGAAGATTTGGACCAGCTTGTGTCTTACGCTAACCAGATTGGAAAAATTGCTCGAACAGTGAACGGAGCAGAAGATATTTACATCGAGCCTGTTGGAGGCCTTCCTCAAATTGTTGTTCGCTTCGATCGAAGCAAATTGGCAATGTTTGGTCTGAGCATAGACGAAGTAAATCAAGTATTGAGAAGTGGTTTTGCTGGCGAGTCCGCGGGAATGGTTTATGAAAAAGAAAGGCGATTCGATTTAGTCATTCGTCTCAATCAACAAAACCGAAGAGGTATTGAAGATATCAAAGGTCTTTATGTAACTACTTCCGACGGAAGACAAATTCCGCTGGAGCAACTCGCCAGCATTAATTACGAGTCTGGCATAAACCAAATTCAACGTGATGATGCCAAAAGAAGAATTGCTGTCGGTTTTAACATTCGCGGCCGAGATGTTGAATCCATCGTAAAAGAAATGAATGAGAAGATCAACAAGTCATTGAAAATGGATCCTGGCTATTTTCTAAAATATGGCGGAGCCTTTAAAAATTTAGAAGAAGCCAAACAACGCCTTGCAATTACATTACCCATTGTTCTTCTGCTCATTTTCGTTTTGCTCTATTTTACTTTTCACTCGATAAGAGAAACACTTCTTATTTTCTCATCCATTCCATTATCCGCCATTGGAGGAGTGTTAGCGCTTTGGCTTCGCGGCATGCCATTTAGTATTTCAGCAGGCGTAGGTTTTATCGCTTTGTTTGGAGTAGCTGTGCTTAATGGTATCGTTCTAATTTCCGAATTCAACCGACTTAGAAAAGAGGATGATCAAATGGCCTTGAAAGACATTGTTCACAAAGGCACGCAAGTTCGCCTTAGGCCAGTACTAATGACTGCATTGGTGGCGTCGTTAGGTTTCTTACCGATGGCATTATCGCAAACCTCAGGAGCGGAAGTTCAACGGCCACTCGCAACTGTTGTTATTGGCGGATTGATTTCCGCAACGCTGCTCACTCTTGTTGTACTTCCAGTGCTCTACACTTATTTCGAAAAAACCAAAAAATGATTCGATCATGAAGAATCTAAAATATATCATTTTAGTTACGGCCATTTTGCTTTGCACTTTCGCCAGTGCACAGAAACTTACGCTAGATCAAGCCGTTCAAACAGCTTTGAAAAATAATCCTGGAATCAAGTCCGCCGAGTTTCAAATTGATTATTTCAAAGAGCAAAAGAAAACGGGTTCTGACATTGGTAAGCTCTCTGCAGTGTGGATGCACGGGCAATACAATTCAGTTTATCAAGACAACAACCTCACTTTACAACAATCCATTCCATTTCCTTCGGCAATCGCAAACCAAGTAAAGTTAGGTAAAGAGCAAGTCGT
>DASYTA010000418.1:0-8408 GCA_036002745.1 Cyclobacteriaceae bacterium
ATTGTATTTGGGTGTAACTTTGTTGCAAACAAATTTTTGAAGCATGAAAATACTAAAATCTCTTTTTCTTTTTATCTCCATTTATGTTGCCTTCATGGGCTGTTCAAAGAAAAATGATCCCGTTGTCTTGGTATGTTACGTTGAAACTTATTCGTACGATGATGGTAGCTATAACGGTACTGAAACCTACACTTATGCAAGTAACAAAGTAGTTAAAATTATAAGTAGTAGCAGTGGAACCACAAGCACCTACAATTACAGTTATGATTCGCAAGGAAGACTTATCTCTTTTGCCTCCTCATCTACCAATGGGAGCTCCACTTCCATAGATAATGGAACGTTTACTTATGACACTAAGGGTAGAATTATTCAAAAGATATCTACTTCATTTAAGACTGTATTTACATACAATTCGTTTGATCAGGTGATTACTAAGGATTATTATACCAACAGTAATTCAACATTCACACCGTATTATTCTTCTGCCTACACGTATCCCACGACAAACACAAAAAATTATTCTACGCAGATGGATTATAATGCTTCAAACACCATTCAGACTATTACTTTTTTATATGATACAAAACAAAACCCAGAAGCTCTACTGTTTCCGGATAATCAAGAACCAACAAATAATTTGACTCAAGCAACCTACCAGTTTCCAGGAAGCAGTAACCAGTCAAATGTTTTTACTTATACATATATTTATAATGCCAATGGATTTCCTCTTACGGTTACTGAAAAAAATGATCATGGCTATACTAAGAACTCGACATACAGTTATACAAACTGCAAATAAGTAAGTGTGATTGGAAAAAAGAAACCCCGGAGTTGTCTGCTCCGGGGTTTTCTGTTACAGGCCCTTGATTTGTACTTTGCCGTGGTTAGTGTCGAGCGGTCGAACCACAATATCTTTCTTAAAGAATCAGACGTGGAATAACTGATCTCTAAAGTTTAATGGTAGTGCTAACAGCAAGTATGATAAATCCAATCAATAATAGTAGGTAATTGTATGGCGTAAGAATTTGAACATGAACATAATGACCAATAATTCCCCCGATGCCACATGCCATGCCGATCATCCAAACCGGCCTTCTGGGTGCTGACGGTACTGCCATAATTTTTAATTTTTAGTTGATACTTGTTTTAAGCGCATATTAAAGTAAACCTAATTTTGGACGAGATCAAGTTTTCCTCTTTCCAAAAATCACGCTTACTAAAAACAGAATAATAATCGCACCGATAGCGCTGGTGAAAATAAAACCGAGCAAACCATTGCCGAGAGAAATGCCAAGACGACCAAACAACCAATAGCCCAGCCATCCGCCGAGCAGGCCAACGAGGATGTTGCCAAACAGGCCTAGCCCGCTGCCTTTGTAAATCATACTGCCAAGCCAACCGGCTACACCACCTACTAATAAAACGGTAAGTAATTCCATAAGATTTGAATTTTAGTTTTAGTCTTGAATACTTGTTCCTGGGGTCGTGTCTACACGAACCATACTAATTTACAACAAGCTTACTGAAGTATACGTATTTTATAAAACGTTGATAGCCGAGCAACCCGGATTTGAATTTGAAGTACTGCTGCGACCGTTAAAGCGCTGTAGGTCGTGGTCGAAATTTGAAACTCTAGTCAAGTTTTGTTTATTAAATTGCTTGCTGGGAGGAACACTAACATGGATAACTTTGTTGGGTTCATCTTACTTTGAATCGTATGATTGTGAAAATATTTGTGTGCATCTTTTTTTCTTTAATTACCTGCGCTGGGTACTGCCAGTATTCACCTTCGAGGTTTGTTCCGTTAGATTCTGCCACCGTAAAAAATGCAGGACTTATTGCATTAGTCCGGATTGATGAAATGAATGATGAGTATGTCGACTGTCATTTGAAAATGCATTTCAAGGAAGGGTTGTGCGTTACTGATTTTGAATTCTTGCTTCGCGTTAAAGGCGATCGCTATAATTTTAATTATGGCAGTGATTACCTTGTCTTCGCTAATAAAGATGAAGATTGTACATATTATATTGATAAGAATTCTAGAATTATTCCTGCAGATAAGTGTGACAAGGATATTGCTTTTTTGAAATCATTACTTCCGTGTACCAATCCTAAAATGAAAGAGTCATTGACGCATTGGGCCTGCCATCGCGACTTAAGACCGGTATGCGGATGTGATTCAGTAACGTATGATAACACTTGCGAAGCCGTGAAGAAAGGAGTCATGATTTTTACTTTAGGTGCATGCAAAGGAAAGAAGTAGCTGGACACTTGGAAATTCAATACTTAATATTCGAAAGAAATTATTTTAAAAGCATCATTTCATTTGTTTCTACTAACATTGACCGATCTATTTAAACATCGTATTAATACGAGTTGGATTTTCTATGCTTCAAAATAGAGTTAATCCCAAAGGAGAAATAATTAATACTGAAGCTCGTGGAACCTTGATGGGCAATCGAGGTGTCATTCACGATGTGCACCGAAAAATTGTAAGAGCATACAAGCATAAAGCCTGGATTACATGCGCGCTGCAATTTAAAGTAAGGCATCGAACCGTCATGTCGTTGAATCGCTGGACAGAACTTTTCTTTTTGGATGAGGCTACTGCGTTTGCTGCTGGTCATCGGCCTTGTAGTGAATGCAGGAAAGAAAAATTCAAACAGTTTAAACAATGTTGGCTTAATGGTAATCCACAATATGGTTTTACATCGAAGGTTTCCATTAAGGAAATCGACAATATTATTCATGAAGAAAGAATTGACAAGAATCGCGGAAAAGTGATCTATGAAGCAAATGCGCGCGAGCTCCCCAACGGCACATTTCTAGTATTCGGCACTGACGCATTTTTATTGGCTAACGATCTTATTTATAGATGGTCTCCGTTCGGTTATTCACAAGGAGTCCCTGTACCCCAAGTTGAAATAGTAAAGATATTAACTCCAAGATCTATTGTTAACGCATTCAAAGCTGGATATAAGACCGTTATTCAGCTCCCCACATAGTTAACACTCTCAAGAAATTTCATTGCTTTTATAGTGTTGTTTGATCACCACCTTTTGCAACACTCGTTTGATAATTAGCTCTGCAATCACATTGAAACGATCTTCATTTCTATTTTCGCTTAAATACTTTTTTAATTGAACTTCACTGATATCAATTCTATTGAGTAAGCGCATTAGATGAGAGTCAGTTTTCGCTGCCTTACGCTGAAGTTCGTTAATAATTTTTTTATAGATATTGTTATAGTCCGGTTCCAAGGCGTCAATAAAATCAGTAAAAAATTCACTTTGCTCGAAATCTTTTGCCAACTGAGTTTTAAAGGCACCAAACAAATCCTTGCTGGTTAATTGATTATTTATGTTTGGTAAACTTTCCACAAGAATTGTTCGAGGATTATTTATACAGATTCTTCAAATCAGCTTCGAATAAAGTATATGGATCCTCATAGAATTTCTTGAAGTCAGCTTCTGACGTGTGACCCTTATACGATGCGTAGTGATGTTTTTTATTCGCATTGCGCCACACCATGGCATACGAAACGCGAATGGTGCTTTTTGATTTTACTGCTTTCAATAACACATCGGTAAACCAAGTTGGATTAACTACACTTTCTTGACCCGTTTCGGTAAGCGCAATTATTTTATTTTTCTTTGCACCGATGGTGGAAACTAATTCCAACACCTTGGCCAGGCTTTCCGTTTTCATTTGTTGTTCTTCGGCTGTCTTGCTTACGCCTACGTCCATATAATCATCCAGTCCGAGAATGTCAACATAATCATCGCCAGGATAACCATAAAGATAAGTTGCTTCGGCGTCAACCATATTCATGCGACTGCGATCGGGCGATGAAGCGTAGATCAAATGATGAAGTTTTCTTGTATCGCGCAAGTAGCTCACCGTAAATCTCCAAAGTTGAACGTACTCTTCTTCGGTGCAATTTCTTTTGCCCCACCAAAACCAATCCCCATTATGCTCATGCCACGGGCGAAAAATAATGGGAATAGGAGTGGAGTTGCTTTTACACGCTTGCAGAAAATCCGCAACCTTACTTAACTGATTAACGAAGTAATCATGTTGAGCTCCGCCCGGTAAAATATCTTTTACTGCTGGAGTTTTGTCCCACGCACTTTTTTTCGAGACAGGATTATTGACATGCCATGAAATGGTGTTGATGCCACCACGCTGATAAACGCCTTCGATCCACTTGTGCATGTTTTCAAAATTAACACTGTCGAGATCAGTGGGGCTGTCTAATTCAATTCGTCCCAAATCCCAGCCATGTACTGCCGGATATGATCCCGCTATGTCTCTCACATCCGAGCGCCCGGGTTGTGCCCACCACCCAACACCGTAAGACTCATCATCCTGATGACCAAACATCACCCCTTTGGAAGACAGAGCAAACAGATTTTTGTATAGCGCAACTGTTTCTTTGGTGGCATCTTTATCAATAAGCTGTTGAGCGTGGCACGTTGAAAAAAAACAAATGACAAGAACTGACGCAACGATGTTTTTCATAAAACCTGAATTCAATGAACAACGAATATAATAAAATGGATTGGTTGAAAATACCGACAATCAGGGGAGCTCCTTTGTCCTTAATCATCTCCGAACTTCAGTAATTTGCGTTTAACAACTTTAGTATGAAAATTAAAGCGGTGCTGTTTGATTTTATTGGCACAACGGTGTTAGAGAAAGGTGATATCATCAACCAGGCTTTTACCAATGCTTTTCGCCAGGAAGGTGTATTCATTGATTCGAAAGTATTGAACCAAAATCGGGGAAAGGATAAACACGAAATCATTAATTTAATATTGGGTGAGAAGTATTCTTCAAAAGAGGTTCTTTCTGAGAAGATCTATCGCGCCTTTCATGCCAATGTTGAAAAATCACTCTCCGGATTTTCACTCAACGCTGGAGTTTTGGAAGTGCTTGAGTTTCTAAAAACAAAAGATATAAGTACTGGACTCGGCAGTGCGCTTACACGTGATTTGTTTGAGAAAATATTTGATCGGCTTTCCTGGAACAAAAGTTCATTTCAATATATAGGTATCGCCAGTGAGGTAGGAAGAAACCGGCCTCATCCCGACATGATTTTTGAAATGATGAAATCGGTGAATGTAAACGCAGATGAGTTTTTGAAAGTGGGAGATACCACAACTGATATTTTGGAAGGGGAAAATGCAAAAGTGAGAACAGCCGCAATACTGTCAGGCACACAACCGGAGGAGCTTCTTCGAAGTGCGCATCCGGATTTTATATTGAATAACCTGGAAGAACTGATTGACATCATTGGTTAATGGAGACCCTTATCCTGGAGACTAACCATTTTTTTGTTGAAGCAGTTGCAAGACCTCTTGTTGACCGGGAAGATGGTGGGCATGTAGTGATTAACCCAAAGGTTCGTGTAGAAAATATGCAACAGCTCACGCCACAGCAAGCAACTGAACTGATTCGGTTAACTATGGTGGTGGGTGAAGCAATGACCATCGTTATGAATCGGAATGGTATTGATATCGGCCGAATAAATTATCAAGACAATGGAAATTGGGGAGTATTTAAACCGGAAGGACCTTATTGCCATATGCATATTTATGGTCGTGCTAAAAGCGCGAAATACCAGAAGTACGGTCAAGCATTGAATTTTCCCCATCTCGATGAACAACCTTCGTTTTATGAACATCTCAAGCCATTGAATTCACTTGACATCAAAGGCATGCGAGAAGAAATCCTAAGTTTAATGGATCAGGAAAAATATTCTGACAAAAATTGGAGGTTGGCAAGCGAAACACTCTAAAGAGTATCTTTATAGTTGGATTCAATTCACTTGCTGAGCTTCTCTAAACAATATTCTCATGAAGAAAATATTTCTTATTGCGTTACTTTCAACAGGGAGTGTACATGCTCAAACTACTGAGCAAACGAAAGTAAATCAATCCCTAATAAAACTTTTCGATGCATTGGCTGCTCTCGATATGAATGGGATCAAGGAATTTTCTACAAAAGATTTGACGATACTTGAAAGTGGTGCAATATGGAACCTGGACACGCTCTCTCGCAAGGTGGAACAATTGAAGGCTGTCAACTTCAGTAGAACCAATCACCTGGATTTTGTTCAAACAGAAATGAAAGGAAATATAGCCTGGTCAGTGTATTACAACACAGCCGACATGATTATAGATGGAATCGAGGTGCATCGCAAATGGTTGGAAAGTGCTGTGCTCGTGAAAGAAGGTAAAGTTTGGAAAGTAAAGTTATTGCACTCTACTACGCTGAGGACAAAGAAGGAGTAGAATTTATTTTTTAAAGATTTTAAAGTCAAAAGTTCCGACTGTATTTCCGAGTGTAAGAATGTAAAGGCCATCATTCAAAGAAGAAATATCAACTTCGTATGGGCGATCTGAGAATAATTCTGCTTCAGCTAACCATATTGTTTTACCTGTTGTATCTAAAATTTTTAGCTGAACTTCTCCTTGTGAATCCTCGAATGTTTTTAAATACAATTTATCGTGAGTTGGAACTGGGTAAACAGTTGCAATCGAATTGAAGACCCCTTCAACCCCAGTGATGGTAAAATCATCGGATAGAGCATAACAACCTGCAGCATTCGCTATCTGTACTGCATAGAGCCCTGGGTTAATAATGGCTTGCTTTTGTTGATCTCCATTTTGAATTGCATTTCCATTATAAAACCATTGATATGAGTTGGCCTGCGATGCAACCATGAAGCCATCTGTTAATGAAATTGTTGGTTTATTTGGCTTTTCATTGATTACCATGTTAGCGATGATGGTATTTTCATTTTCGTCAAGTGCGCTGATGTAGCCTATTCCTCCAGATCCCCATTTTACGGTGACGGTGTCACTTCCCTGACCGCTTACAATTTCCCCTCCAATTGCATTCCACTGGTATTTATTGCGAGGTTCTGCATTATAGGAAAGTTGCGTTTGAGTACAAGCATTGAATACACCATATATTGACGTATGCTCCGAAGAATTTGGCAACGCGAAATCATTTGAAAATGGACTAAGACAATTTGTAATTCCAACTTGCACTTTATAGTTACCATTCACTGTTGGACTATAGGTTTGTTGATTAGCACCGGAAATTGGCTGATCATTAAAATACCATTGATACCCCGATGAGGCGTTTGAGTTAAGGGTTCGACTTTGTCCTTGTACTATAGTTTCTGAAATGATAGGTTGTTCGGGTATCACACAAAAATTAGGAGTGATAACAGTTGTCTTAGCTCCAACTTTAATAGTTAATGGTCCAGACTTTGCGCCTTTAGGAACATTGAATTGTAAGTATCCAGGAGCTGAGTCTGAAATCGGAGCAAATGTGCCACTCACTCGTACGGAATCAAGATCAGAGCGATAACTTAGATAAGATGCTTGCAAAGACACCGCCTTACCAACAGGTTGCGAGTTAGAACTAAACGAAGTCACTTTTGGACCAAAATCATTTTTAGCTGCCCAAACTCCCTCTGCTGTTGCAGCAAAGATGGTATCATTCACCAAGATATATGAATGTGTTTCAATGGTTGAAAAATAAGTGTCACTAATATCTACCCAGGTCCTTCCAACATCAGAAGACCAGGCTGCTCCACCAGAAGTAGATTGGATCAAATCATCATTCAGGTTATCCATCCAATAAGTTGCATTTAAAGAGTTACCGGTTGGATAGGACTGCCATGTTGTTCCAAAATCATCAGTTCGAAAAACAATCCCATTAGCTGCCACCAAGAGACTATTTCCAACCGTTGTCATTTGTATGATATTGAAACCTTGCGGTGTTATTGGAGTAGTTGGGGACCACGTAATTCCATTGTCATCAGAAACATAAATTCTTCCATTAGGCCCCTGAGCTGATCCCGCAAACATCTTGCCGCCAATGGATGTCATGCATTGAAACCAATCGGAAGCATCACCTACAGAAACTGACTGCCAGAGCGAAGTTTTGACATTGTAGATCTGAATTTTTCCAGCCACGCTCACATAAATTTTTCCATGGTGAAATGAAAGAAGGATATTACTGTTATTGTTGCTACTTGGTGAAGGTAATGTTTCCCAGTTTAATCCATCGTCGCGGCTGATTAAAATGCCTTGAACACCAGCGGAAGCGACAAGGGTATCATTGGATGATTTAATAACAGTAATTGAGCTGTTCGCGTGATTAAATCTTTCCCAGTTCTTGCCTTGGTCGATCGATCGGTATAATCCATTCGAGGTAGTGCAAAAAATATAATTGTTATGTGTTAAAAGACGCAAGATGGAAAGTGCAGTTAGTCCCGTGTTTCGTTCTTCAAATGTGTTCATGTCATTTGAGTGAAGAATGCCGCGGTAGTCACTCCCGATAAGCATTTCATTATTGTGAGCAAATATCAAATTGAGGTCATAGAACCC
>DASYTA010000419.1:0-12828 GCA_036002745.1 Cyclobacteriaceae bacterium
TGTCGGCTTCCGGAATAATACCCATCAGTATTCGAATATTGAGAAAATTGGCGTTGAAAAAATCTCCAACCAACTCATCTGAAAGTGTATCCGTTTCCATTTTGCGGCATGGCATTGACCAATTCGCACAGATATATAGAAACACAAATTTTTTTCCGGGAGCCACAGACTCGCTGCCACTGTTTTGAATTTTTGCAAGCAAATCAGACCATGGGCCAGTTTGGAATTTAAGAGTACTCATAGAAATGGTTGTTTGTGTGAACCGCAAAATTGGCGAATAGAGTAACTCCGGAATACGGGAAAATTCCCCATATCGTACGCGAAAAATACCAGGCACATATGGGAAAAACCCCGTTGCTGGTCATTCGATTTTGGATTTGCTTTGTTACGGTTTTAGAAATGGTTGATCAGTTAGAGCGCACGTGGATGGTGCGCTCTTTTTTTCTCCTGGCTGTAGTCTAAACGTCCGTATCAATGAAAAACCACATCGCTTTCTACTGTATTATTTTTCTTTTATTTCCTCTTGTCTCTCAAAGTCAAAAAATTGAATCATTAGATATAGATAATGAAAGGACTCAATGGGGCAGTTTCCTGGCCAGTGATACAACATCTGAACTCAATGACAATCCCAATGCTCTTTTGATTGAAACAGTTAAACAACTAATACCCGGCAAAGCACTCGACTTGGGAATGGGCTTGGGCAGAAACTCAATTTATTTGGCAATGAATGGCTGGGATGTTACCGGTGTTAATATTGCGGATGATGCTTTGGCATTTGGTCATGCGGAAGCAAGTAAAAATAAAGCGAACATCGGAGCTATTGTTTCAGCAAAGCCTTATGATTTTGGAATTAATGAATGGGATCTAATTGTGCATGTATATAAAGGTTGCCTTACCGATTCACGAATTTCCAGAATATCAAACGCACTCAAACCTGGAGGAATGTTAGTGTTTGAATTTTTTCATCGCGAGGCTGGAATTGAAATGAAAAAACCAACCTTTGGTTGTGAAACTAATTCGACTAAAAGAGCGATAGAGCAAGCCGGAGGGTTTAAAATTCTTCGCTACAGCGAGGAGGTAGGCATTGACGATTATGATTTACAAAACTATAAATTGGTAAAGCTTGTAGCAGCCAAGAAGTAGAATAGGTCTTCTATCTACAAAAACTTAATGATCTCTTCCACATTTGTTTCTCCATAAAAATACTTTACGAGTTTCTTTTCCTTCGAATAGATATATATTGAAGGTGTCTGGATTCCGCCATAATTATCGGTAATATCTTTTGGCTCCGTTCGAACAAAGTGAACATAGTCGTAGCCAATTAGCTTATAATCCATGGCAAACTTTTGGATTTCCGGAAACGGTACTACAGCAATAAACCACACATGATAATTTTTAAATGCTGCAAGATGGTTGCTAAAGTCTACCGCTTGTCGCTGACAATGATCGCAATCCGGAAAATAAAAAACGAGAATACTTTTAGCAGGAAGATTGAGCGCAGAGCGTGCTGATCCATCAGGAAAGACCAGATTCATCTTTGGATATCCATTAGTCACTGGAGCTGGTCCAGGTCGTTGATTTTTTTCAAATGGCTTGGCGCTGAAAAACACCAATGCAGTTACTGCTATAGTTACAATTGTCAACGATACTGGTCTCATATTTCCTTCAATAATAAATAAATGTTTTCAATTAGGAAGTAATCAAGGCTTACTGGATTGCCTTAAATTCGAAGGGGATGTCCACCTGCTCTGCAAATTCATGTCCAGCCTCTTCCATATCTTCATCGTCATCTCGGAAGTACCAAATTACTTTTACATTCTTTATGGTTTGCAACGTCTGCAGCACATCAAGTAGCAGCTTGGAAGAAGCAGTGTTAGTATAGTCTAGCTTAAAAACAAAATCAGTAGTAGGGTTGGGATTATTTTTATATGCTTTCAACCACTCCAAAACAGGCTTAAAAAAATTGACGGTATCTTCAGGAAGCGATCGCCCCGATATTTCAAATGTTGCTTTGGTCTTATCCAACACCACCTTGGGTGTGTCATCACCCTCTTCAATTATTAGCGAGTCCATGGCAAATTATAATTCTGATTATGCGAAAACCAAGTTAAGGAAAATTATAGAAGCCTAACTTTAAATTTCGTTAACTTCCCTACGTCAATAAGATTATGAATAAACGCTCCTTTTTGAAAAGCCTTGGGTTATTTGGCCTTAGTCCTTTTTCAACGTTACCGTCCATGGAAAAATTAATTGATTCAGTGAGTCTGTTAAGTCCAGGGCAACTGGCCGAAGATGAAAAGTTCTGGGAAAATATTCGCCAAGGCTACCGATTAAAAACAGATTACATCAATTTAGAGAATGGATATTACTGTATTCAGCCGCAAGAATCGCTAGAGCATTTTATCAACCACGTTCGCGAAGTAAACTACCAAGGTTCGTACTACATGCGTACAGTGCAGTACGACAATAAGAAAGCAACGGCGGCACGGCTTGCCTCTTTGCTAGGTTGCTCAGCCGATGAACTTATTATTACACGGAATACCACCGAGTCGCTGGATATGGTCATTGCTGGTTTCCATTGGAAAGAAGGCGATGAAGCAGTGATGGCAGAACAAGATTATGGTGCTATGCTCGATATGTTTAAGCAAGTGGCCAAAAGACAGGGTGTTGTAACCAAAATTGTTTCGCTGCCCAACAATCCAAGTACTGATCAAGAGATCGTGAATCTTTATGCTAACGCTATTACTCATAAGACAAAGTTGCTGATGGTTTGTCACATGGTGAACATCACCGGCCAGATTTTGCCCGTGCGAAAAATCTGCGATATGGCGCACAGCAAAGGAGTAGAGGTAATGGTAGATGGAGCACATGCATTTGCGCACATAAAATTTTCCATCACTGATTTGAACTGTGATTACTATGGATCAAGTCTTCATAAGTGGTTATCAGTACCGTTAGGGGCGGGCATCTTGTATGTAAAGAAAGAAAACATTTCAAAGATCTGGCCGATCTTCGGCGATGGCAATCCAAAAGAAGATGACATTCAGCGACTGAACCACACAGGCACTCATCCGGTTCATACCGATTTAGCCATCAACAATGCAATTGATTTTTATCTAAAGATCGGCGTTGAAAGGAAGGAAGCGCGACTTCGGTTTTTACAAAACTACTGGACGAACAAGGTGAGAAGTTTGCCTCACATCATTTTAAATACGCCAGAAGATCCTTCACGCTCTTGTGCTATCGCCAATGTAGGTGTAAAAAACTTGAAGCCTTCGGAGCTGGCCGAAACATTGTTTAAAAAATTTAAAATTTACACCGTAGCTATCGATGGAGCGAATGTTCATGGATGTCGCATTACACCCAATGTGTTTACGACAACGAAGGAGTTGGATACGTTGGTTGATGCACTAAAACAACTCGGGAATTCTTGATTTTTTTAAAATGCTACCGCAGAAAGCGTTAGATATAAATAGTTTTAACAGTTCGTTAAGAATACTCGTAAATCGTGACTTATAACCATCTACCAATCTTAACTAACCGATTGTCGAAATTCTTTTCCGGCGCGGGAAAAATGTAAACTAAATTAAAAGCTTTCACGTAACGACCTTTCATAACTTAAAATAAAATCCACCATGAAAAAAATCCAATTGGTCATGTTATTAGTTGTGCTTGGAAGCTTTATGACTTCCACAATGGTTTATGCTCAAAAGAAAAGCCCTCTGGCCAAAGCTGAAGGAAAAGTAGGGGCTGCATCCATTTCAATTGCTTACAGCAGTCCTTCTGTAAAAGGAAGAAAAATTTGGGGTGAGTTAGTGCCCTATGGAAAGGCTTGGAGAGCCGGTGCTAATGAAGCGACAATTTTTGAAACGGATAAGGATATCAAAGTGGAGGGAAAAGAATTGAAGGCAGGAAAGTATAGTTTGTTTATTGTTCCAGGTGAAAAAGAATGGGAATTTATTCTCAATTCAGAAACCGGGCAATGGGGAATTAAAAAAGGTGGTGATGCAAACTTTGATCCAGCTAAGAATGCAATCACTTTCAAAGTGAAGCCAACAAAATCAGCGAGCATGAGTGAACAATTGGCTTATGCGGTAACTGATAAAGGGTTTACATTGCGTTGGGAAAACGTGGAGTCTTCAGTCGCGATAAAGTAATTGTAAAAGATTCAAAATAAGAAAGGGACTTTATGTCCCTTTTTTTATTCTCTGTTTTGGCGCCACTTCTTTTTGTCTGAATGTTTTTTCTTTTTGTCGAGTCGATTTTGCACGGATGATTTCGATGGTTTGGATGGCTTGCGTTTTTTCTTTTTTGCCAAAGCTTGCTTGAGCAAGGCCTCCAACTTCAATAAAGCCTCTTCCTTATTTTGTAGTTGTGAGCGTTTGTCTTGTGATATAATCAAAAGCGTTCCATCGGTTGTTAACTTCGAAGCAAGCTTTTGTTGCAGCAACTCTTTCTCGTCAATAGTTAGTTGAATAGAATTTTTGATGTTCCATCGCAACGTAACTTTCGTATTTACTTTGTTTACATTTTGCCCTCCAGGGCCGCTGCTTCTTGAAGTAGTGAACTCCAATTCGTTGGCGATAAGATCGGTTGTTAAAATTCGATGAGATGTAAGCATGAGTTGTAGTAAAAGGAGCTCGAAATTAAAAAAGTATTTTTAGATTGAAATCACTCTCTATCTTTGACTTATCAATCCAACCGTATGAAATATCTTTTTTTGATTTCGATAGTAACGCAACTAACTCTGATTTCAGGCAGCGTCATTGCTCAGAAAAGTAAGACAACTACAAAAGAAGATATCTATGCTTCTGAAGTTAAAACGTTAGCGAAGACTAAATCAGTAACAGATGCTTTTAAAGTGATTGATGAACTTGAACCTTCTACCATAAAGGAATTAATCGATCTCACAGAGATTCCAGCTCCACCGTTCAAAGAGAATATTCGCGCGCAACGAATGAAACAGCTTTTCGAAACCGCTGGCGCTGATAAAGTTTGGATTGACTCGGTCGGAAATGTACTCGCCCTTCGCAAAGGAAAAAATTCTAATCAAACTGTAATATTAGATGCACACCTCGATACGGTTTTTCCAGAAGGAACGGATGTTACAATTAAACATCATGGTGACACACTTTATGCTCCTGGCGTTTCGGATGATACGCGAGGTCTTGCGGTTATCCTTGCTGTTTTCCGATCGCTTGAGAAAACCAAAGTTGAAACCGATGCAGATTTACTTTTTCTCGCCAGTGTTGGAGAAGAGGGCTTAGGAGACTTGCGTGGTGTGAAATATTTTTTGAAGAAGAACACATTGAAAATAAAATCATGGATTTCGGTTGATGGAACGAACATTGATGAAATTGCTACGGGTGCGTTGGGCTCCGTGCGATACAAGGCAACGATCAAAGGTCCTGGCGGACATTCGTGGGGAGCTTTCGGTCTTGGTAATCCGCACCATGCAATGGCTAAAGCAATAAATTATTTTAGTGATGAGGCAGCAGTTTTTACAAGCGCTGTCGGTAAGACCAGTTTTAATGTAGGAAGAACTGGCGGTGGAACCTCCGTAAATGCAATTCCATTTGAGTCATGGGCTGAAGTGGATATGCGATCAGAGAGCCAGGAGTATTTGAAAAAAATCGATTCCATTTTTAAATCATCAATGGCGAAAGGATTGAATGAATATAACAAGCAGATAAAGAAAGGACAACCACTAACTTTAACACTGGTGCCGATTGGCTTCAGACCATCCGGAAAAACTCACGCAACAGATCCTATAGTTCAAAGAGCTAGTGCCGCAGCTGCATTGTTTGGTGCTACTCCAAAACTTATTACAGAATCCACGAACGCGAACATTGCCATCTCAAAAGGTGTTCCTGCGATTACTGTAGGAGCAGGAGGAAAGAGCGATCATGCCCATGCGCTCAATGAATGGTGGCTGAATGATAAAGGTGCTGATGGAATTAAGTTTGCGCTTCTAGTCACATTAGGTGAGACGGGAATTTTAAAATAGAATCTGCGCTAACTCAGGCTGCCCGAATTCATTTCACTATTGTTCGCAATCGAACAAATCTTATTTTAAAGATGCTGTTTCTGAAATGCTTTGAGCGTTTTCAGCTTTTGGCATAATTATTAATACTACAAATAGGAATTTATTATTAGCTCATGAAAAAATATCAACTCGGTGAATTTGAAGAGGTCGTGCTTCTTACCGTTGGCGTTTTGTATAAAGATGCGTATGGAGTTTCCATTAAAAAAGACATTGAAACGCGCTTGAGCCGCAACGTGAGTGTTGGCGCTCTTCAAACTGCTCTTCGAAGATTGGAAGACAAAGGTTATCTGACATCATACGATGGAGAAGCAACGGAAGAAAGAGCTGGGCGGCCGAAACGATATTTTCAAATTACAGCACTTGGGAAAAAAGCATTAGAGTACACGAAGAGTACACGTGATGAATTGTGGAGCGCTATCCCCAAAGTGGCATTGAGGTTGGTTGTTGGTAATTAATCGCTAACTAAATGAAACCTCCAAAATTTCCACTTCGCTTCTTCCGATGGTTCTGCCACCCGAAGTTGAGAGATAGCATTGAAGGGGATTTGATGGAGTTGTACGGAGAACGAGTTAAAGAATTAGGGAAACGAAAAGCAGATTTAAAATTTACAACGGATGTTCTCCTTCTTTTTAGAAAAGGAATCATCAAACCAACAGAAGGGTATAAAAATTTAAACACTTACGGCATGTATAAAAGCTATTTTAAAATCGGGTGGAGAAATCTGATAAAGAATAAAGGGTACTCACTCATCAACATTGGGGGGCTTGCATTAGGAATGGCGGTGGCCATGATCATCGGCCTGTGGGTATTTGATGAATTGTCCTTTAATAAATATCACCAGAACTATTCGCGCATTGCACAAGTGATGAAAGGCGGGAAGTTTGAAGGCAAGCACTATGTAGGACAAATGTCATTGCCGTATCCTTTGATCGATCAATTGAAAAATAATTACGGAGCAAATTTCAAACACGTTGTTCCTGCTTCGTGGAAATCGGACGGCGTGCTTTCCATTCAGGATAGAAAAATTTCGAAGACAGGAATGTTCATTGGTGAAGATGCACCAGAGATGCTCACCTTTAAAATGATTTATGGAACATGGAAAGGATTGAAAGACATGAATTCTATTATGATTTCTGAATCAACAGCCGAAGCACTCTTTGGTGACAAAGATCCGATCAATCAAATTATTAAAATCAACAGCGAGAAAGAAGCGACCGTGACTGGTGTGTATAAAGATTTCCCAAAGAACACTACATTTTATGGAGTTCAATTTTTTCGTCCGTGGGAATTCTTGGTCAACGATGGTGCATGGATAAAAGAGCAAGGTTGGGACAATCATTTTCTCGGGATATATGCTGAGATTCAGCCTCAGGCCACATTTGAAAGTACAGCAGCCAATATTGTCGATGCCGAGGTAAGTGCGATCAAAGATCTTGCTTACATGAAGGATGAGTTGAAATACAATTACGAAATTCTACTTCTTCCGATGAGCGATTGGCACTTGCGAGCTACATTTAAAGAAGGGGTGCTTCAGAGCGGTCCGGAGCAATTGGTTTGGTTTATCGGATCAATAGGAGTGTTTGTATTGCTTTTGGCTTGTATCAATTTCATGAACTTAAGCACAGCACGATCTGAGAAGCGCGCAAAAGAAGTGGGTATCCGCAAAGCAATCGGCTCCATTCGTGGACAACTCGTTAGCCAATTTTTAAGTGAATCGTTTTTGGTCGTTGTGTTTGCATTCATCATCGCAATTGTTTTTGTTGTTACATCGCTTCCATGGTTTAATGAGTTATCAGGAAAAGAGATGAACATGCCTTGGGCGCAGCCATGGTTTTGGATCAGCAGCTTTATTTTCCTTCTCACCACGGGTTTATTAGCTGGAAGTTATCCTGCATTGTATTTGTCTTCTTTTAAGCCTGTAAGTGTTTTAAAAGGAGTTTTTCGAGCCGGTCGATTTGCTTCAATTCCAAGAAGAGTTTTAGTAGTGGTGCAGTTCACAGTTTCCGTGATGTTGATCATTTGCACGGGTGTTATTTACAATCAACTTGTGTTTGTGAAAAATCGCCCTGTTGGTTATCAAAGAGAAGGTCTTTTAATGCTTCCTAAAAAATCGGATGTCTTCAATAAGAAAGCAGAGGCATTAAGAGCGGAGTTAAAAAATTCAGGTGCCGTTACGGAGATTGCTGAGTCGGGTGGAACAGTAACAAGTGTATGGTCAAACAACGGTGGTTTTTCTTCGGGTGGAAAAAACTTGGATCAGGGAAGGAGTTATGCAACGTTAGGTGTGTCGCATGATTTTGGAAAAACTGTTGGCTGGCAATTCATTGAAGGCCGAGATTTCTCAAAAGAGATTGCGAGTGATTCATCAGGTTTTGTGATCAACGAAGCTGCAGCAAAATTCATGGGATTCAAAAACACAACAGGACAAATTATTCATTGGAAAAATGGTCCATGGCGCATGGACAGAGATTTCGTCATCCTCGGCGTAATCAAAGATATGGTGATGGCTTCGCCGTTCGAGCAGGTAGAACCAACGATCTATTTTACAATGGGTTGGAAAAGTTGGTTGATGCTTCGCGTTACCCCAGGTATGTCGATGCAAGAAGCTCTTCCGAAAATTGAAAAAGTATTTAATAATGTTATTCCGGATATTCCATTTGATTACAAGTTTGCCAACGCTGAATATGCCGCTAAGTTTTCAACAGAAGATCAGATTGGCAAACTGGCTGCAGTGTTTGCAGTACTCGCCATCGTGATCAGTTGTCTTGGATTGTTCGGTCTTGCTTCTTTCGTAGCGGAACAACGCACAAAAGAAATTGGTGTGCGAAAAGTTTTAGGAGCATCGGTAGCCAACTTGTGGAAAATGCTTTCAACTGAATTTGTGATCCTCGTGATTTTGTCTTGTGTCATCGCCGCTCCACTTTCTTATTACATTTTATACAATGGAATTCAGCAGTATGAATACAAAACTGAAATCAGTTGGTGGATTTTTGTAGCCGCTGGTTTCGGTGCGTTATTAATTACGCTATTAACAGTGAGCTATCAATCGATAAAAGCGGCGATTGCAAACCCCATTAACAGTTTGAGAACGGAATGAAAAAGTCAAACCCTCCACAACTTCCTCTCCGCTTCTTCCGATGGTTCTGCCATCCTAAGTTGAGAGATCATATTGAAGGAGATTTGATGGAGTTGTATGTAGAGAGAGTTAAAGAATTCGGGAAAAAGAAAGCGGACAGAAAATTTGTTATAGATGTTCTTCTTCTTTTTAGAAAGGGAATTATCAAACCAACGGAAGGATATAAAAAATTAAACACCTACGGCATGTACAAGAGCTATTTTAAAATCGGGTGGCGAAATCTTTTAAATAACAAAGGTTACTCTATAATAAACATTGGCGGGTTAGCCGCTGGCATGGCAATAGCAGTTTTAATTGGCCTGTGGGTGTGGGACGAACTATCGTTTAATAAGTATCATCAAAACTATGATCGGCTGGCGCAGGTGTTGCAGCACCAGACAGTAGACGGTAAAGTGATGACTCAATATGCCATTCCGCGGCCGCTTGAGTTTGCCATGCGGACTACGTATGGCAATGATTTCACTTATCTCGCCATGTCAACCTGGACTGATGATAACATCCTTGGCTGGGGTGAGAAGAAAATTTCACAAACCGGAAATTTTGCTCAGGCAGATTTTCCCGAGATGATTTCGCTCAAAATGGTTTCGGGCACGCGCAACGGACTAAAAGATCCCGCTTCGATTATGCTTTCCGCTTCTGCAGCGAAGGCGCTCTTCGGTTCAACCGATCCGCTTAATCAAATAATGCGAGTTAGAAACCGGTATGATGTGAAGGTGACTGGTGTATACGAAGACTTGCCCTACAATTCACACTTTAAAGAACTAAAGTTTATTTCCAGTTGGGAACTCTATGCCGCATCCGAGGAATGGATGAAGCGCGCGGAAAATACCTGGGACAGTAATTCTTTTCAACTTTTCGCTCAACTTGCTCCTGGTGCAGACATGAATTGGGTTTCAGAAAAAATCAAACCTGTAAGAGCTATTCATTCAAAAGACAATAAGTTTAAACCGGAAATATTCTTGCACCCGATGAGTGACTGGAACTTGCGCTCAGATTGGAACAATGGTGTGAAGACAGGCGGCCGTATTGAAATAGTGTGGATGTTTGGCATCATCGGACTATTCGTTCTGTTACTCGCTTGCATCAACTTTATGAATCTTACTACTGCACGATCGGAGAAGCGTGCAAAGGAAGTGGGCATTCGCATGACGATGGGTTCGGTACGGAGCCAACTCATCAAACAATTCTTAAGCGAAACTTTTCTAGTGGTGTTGTTGGGGTTTGTTCTGGCAATCTTTCTTGTTGAACTTTCATTGCCCTGGTTCAACAATTTGTCCGGCAAACAAATTGTCGTCGACTGGAGTAATCCTATCTTATGGATGAGCGTTGTTGCTTTTATTTTGATAACCAGTTTACTGGCGGGCTCGTATCCGGCGTTTTTTCTTTCTTCCTTTCGCCCGGTGCAAGTGTTGAAGAGCGCTTTCAAGGCTGGAAGAAATGCATCGTTGCCGCGAAAAGTATTAGTTGCCTTTCAATTCACCATTTCGATATCGCTTGTCATATGCACGCTGGTCATTTACGATCAAATTCAATACTCCAAAAATCGGCCTATTGGTTATGATCGCGATGGCCTCATTATGATTCAGGTGAAATCGTATGACTTTGTGGGTAAGCACGAAGCTTTACGACTGGCGTTAAAAAACACTGGCGCAGTGGTGGAAGTAGCTGAATCGTCAAGTCCAATGACGGAGGTCTGGAACAATAGCAGCACATTTAATTGGCCGGGCAGAGATCCTGACCTGCAGTCGTCGGATTTTGGACTTATCAACGTAAGTCATGAGTACGGCGCAACAATCGGTTGGAGTATAAAAGAGGGCAGGGATTTCTCTCATGACTTTCCGTCGGATTCAACGGCCATTATTTTAAATGAGGCCGCCGTTAAGTACATCGGCGTAAAAGATCCAATCGGAATGGAGATTACCAGAAAAGGAAAAAAATTTCACGTGATTGGTATCGCAAAGGATGTTATTATGGAATCGCCATACCGCGAGGCGCGACACTACATTTATTCAATTGATAACAATCTAGACGCTGCCAATTGGATCAACATAAAATTAAACCCGCAACGAAGCCCATCCGAATCAATAGCTGCTGTGGAGTCGGTCGTCAAAAAATTTGCTCCTTCGGTGCCGTTTGATTTCAAATTTGCAGATGAGGAATACGGCAATAAGTTTTCTTCGGAAGAAAGAGTTGGAAAACTTTCGTATGTATTCGCTGGTCTGGCCGCGCTAATCAGTTGCCTCGGCCTAATCGGGTTGTCTTCTTTCGTTGCAGAACAACATGTTAAAGAGATAGGCATTCGCAAAGTGTTGGGAGCTTCGCTTCTTCAACTATGGGGAATGTTGTCTTCCGGATTTTTTGTACTAATTCTCATTTCTAGTGCTGTCGCTGCACCGATTGCCTGGTACCTGATGTCGCGGTGGCTGCAGAAATATCAATATCGCATTGACATTTCATGGCAAACAATTGTCGTATCGGTGATAGGTGCACTGGTGGTTACGACGATAACCGTAAGTTATCAGACAATAAAAGCTGCAATGGCTAACCCGGTGAACAGTTTGAGATCAGAGTAGTCACTTACTCCGACCTCAACCGATTTGCCGGATTTGCTAATGCTGCACTTATCGATTGATAACTGATGGTGAGTAAAGCGATCAAGACGGACATTACTCCTGCGATCACGAACACATCCCAGGTAATGGTGATCTTGTATTTGTAATCTTGCAACCACTTGTCCATCATATACCATGCGACAGGCGCAGCAATTACAAACGACATGAGCACCAGCTTCACGAAATTTTGCGTGAGCAACCTGAAAATATTTTTAACCGAAGCGCCCATCACCAAACGGATGCTGATCTCTTTGCTGCGCTGCTCCACCATGAAGGCGGAGAGTGCAAACAAACCAAGGCATGCTACAATGATTGCTAGTCCTGCGAAGCTTGCAAAGATTTTTCCCATACGATTTACATCTTCATACATGCGCGCATAACTTTCATCGAGGAATGTATAGCGGAAAGGTTGATGAGGCATAAACTTATTCCATACCTGGTTAATCGATTGCAAGACATTCACTGCATTTTTTGATTTCACTTTTACAGAAACGATGTTGCCACCTTTGCCAATGACCAAACACAATGGCCTGATCTCGCCTTTCATGTTTTCGAAATGAAAATCTTCTATTACTCCAATCACTGTGTAAAGACGCCAGTTGCCCATATGCTCACCTACTGGGTTTTTGAAACCCATCTCTTTAGCCATTTTCTGGTTGATGATCATTGAGGCGGTATCCGATTTTAATTTCTCATCAAAATTTCTTCCCTCTATCAATTTCATTCCAAGCGTGCTAAGATATTCTTGGTCCACATGCCAGAATTGACCATACACCGGTTTGTCTATTTTTTGTTTTCCTTCTTTCCAAAAGCCGTTGCCGTCGCGGTTGGTTCCCGCTACTGGCAGGTAACTATTGCTCGTCACATTTTCAACTTCAGCAAGCTGCTTCAGTTCATTCTTGAATTCTTCGTTATGATCGCCTAAAGTATTGGCCCCTTGAATCATGATCACATTGTCTTTATCAAATCCAAGCTTCTTATTCAAAATGAAATTCATTTGCCTGTAAATAATGAATGTGCCAATGATCAAAATG
>DASYTA010000420.1:0-3580 GCA_036002745.1 Cyclobacteriaceae bacterium
CTGATGGTAATTTTATAAAAGAGATTAACGGGGCATTTTCTTTTCTCGGTCAGGCAAAGCTTCCTGTAAACGCATTCGCACAAATGGGGGTTAAAAGATTTGAAACAAAAGTCATCTTCTTCCAAAAATTGTTTTCTGGAATAACTGCAACACCTTATTCAACCAAATCTTTCACTGCCTTCAACCCAAGGCAAATCAGGGAAACGATGGCCATCGCTCTTATTGAAAAGCATGCCATTCGATATCAAGTATTGTTTTCTAACGCCGCCGAGAAGGGGATAAATAACTGGTCACGTAAAAATTCAGACCTTAGAACAAGTGACGGATTTGATTTCTTGATGAAGAAACTTTTCTTTGAGATTAAAGCTCATCCCTCCACGCGTAAAAACTATTCCAAGGCACACAATCTTCTCCATAAACTAAGAACACAGGTCCGCCCTGAAAACATGCCTCAGGAAGAGTGGGAGAAGACACGGCTTACCGAAAATAAGGTGCTCTCTCAGATCCGGCGAATCCTTCGCAGTGGCCTCAGTCCAAAAAAGGCAAAGACAGGAGTTCATGTTTTGAATAGTCAGCACGGTCTAGTGATTAAAGCCTATGACAGAGATATGCAGGCAATGATCAAAGAAAAGGAAATTGCTACCGAGTTCCCATTTTATGAGCTGGTAAGAATGGAGAAGCCATTTGATAAGCACCCTTTTTCAAAATACTTATCTCCTTATAAAAGGCTAGTGGAGCGGAAGAAGAAAAACTACCTTAACCAGACAAAGCATTTTAAGGACCTTCTCAGGTGTGATGAACTGGATAAGTGTATTGATGCATTCACCTTCGTTCACAAGGATGGAAAAAGATATCATCTCAACAGTGTTCAGAAAAACGACATTGGGTTATTGCTGCAAAAGAAGTTTGGTGGAATACTAAACTGGGAGATGGGCTCCGGGAAAACATGCGCATCGTGGGCAGCTCACCAATTAATTGGATCAAATTATCGCAACACAGTTATTGTAGGGCCTCCCATTGCCATAAAACTTACTTTCATTCCATTCCTTGATAGACAGAATGCATCCTACAGGGTGATCGATTCAATCTCCGCCATTGATCAAATTAAGGAAGGTGATGTCGTAGTGATTGCGCTCACGATGGTTGTCAAATACCAAAGGTTTATAAAGAGATTCCTTAAAACCATCGGCAATAAAGCGCTCTTGATTTTTGATGAGAGCGATGAGATCACCAATTACTCTTCCAAAAGATCGCGGGCTGTGCGCTCTACTTTCCGGAAAGTAAAATTTAAGTTGCAAACGACCGGTACCACAACAAGAAATAATATTGCCGAGATATATGGGCAGTTGGAATTACTGCACAATAACAGCTATACGTTTCAATGCACAGCGCCAATGGTGTACAAAGAAACGCGTCTACCTGATGCCGGCTTGGTTATCAACAGTCAGGTCAATGCAAATTACCAGAAGCCATTCCCGGGTAGAGGTGGCAATCAACTTTTTAAATCGTGCTACTCTCCCACTAAATCAACCGTGTTCGGAATCAGCAAACACAATCAGGACATTTACAACACCGATTCCCTGGAGGCTTTAGTTGGCAGCTGCATTCTTACGCGCAAGTTCAATGATGTGGTTGGCCATGGTAAATATGAGATCCACACCCACACCATTTCACAAAAGCAATGGGAAATTGACTTCTACTTTAAAATATTAGAAGAGTTCCATGAGCTATTGCCACAATTCTATTCCTCTACAGGCAGCGCAAGAAAAGATTCGATGCTTCGTCTCCTCAGGCAATTGCAAACTCTGATTGACGCCTGCTCTTTCCCTCAACTGATGGCGAAAGTAAATGAGGCACCTGAAAAGGGTGATCATATTATAAGGATGCTATCTGGAATAAATACAAGGATTATGATTGGTTGCAGAAAGAAAAAAGCTGCAAGATTATACCTGAACCTTGTTCAAGAGCAATTCCCTGATCGCCCGGTGTTTTTTATTACCGGCTCCAAAGGCAATTTCAAAAAACGCCAACTAATCATTGATCAATTTGAATCCACTGAAAATGGCATATTGGTATGCACGCAACAAAGCTTAAGTTCTTCTGTAAATATTTCAAGATGCTCAGAAGTTGTCATAGAATCCCTTCCCTGGAATTTAGCCCGAGCTTCGCAGTTTTATTTCAGGACGATAAGATTTGACTCTGAGCAGAAAACAAATATCCATTTCGTTGTGTACGAGAATTCGATTGAGATTAACCTGATGGCACTCCTCCTGGACAAAGAACGCCTCAATGATTTTATTAAAACACAACAGTTTCGTTCGGTAGAAGAAGTTTTCGGTGACTTCAAACTTAATGTTTCATTCCTGGAGATGCTCATAGAAAAAGTCAAGGACGAAGAAGGTAACACAACCATCAAGTGGGGTAAACAACACAGACAGGTTGCCTGATTGTTAAAAAAAACCTTCTTGGGTTGGGTTGCAATCGCCGCACATTAACATATAAAAGTTCTAACGTATTGCATGAAAAAAATACAATACTTGATCTGGTTTTTACTCATTTCAGGCCTGGTTGCTACTAGTTGTACCGAACAGGTTGTTTCGCCAAGAATTGAACATTCAATTTCCGGCGGGGCTGTAAAGGAATAGCCTTAGTGGCTGTTCCTTTTTTTTAAATGTTAAACAACAAGTGTGCTAATGGAAAACGCTTCCACTATCGATCTGTATAATTTCGTCAAATACTCAACCCCTGATGAGTGTCTTCAAATCCTTCAGGCAGAGCGTGAGGAACAGGTTGCTGCTGGATCGGAGAATCCGATCGATGTCGATGCCATCATGAAGGAAATCATGGCACGCAAAGAACGATATCAAAAGTCATATAAAATGACTGTGCAGCTGAAGGGTGAGTTTTCAACAAATCGCGTCTGGCTGTTTGAAAAAGAAATTCTCCCGGGAGAAAGTTTAAAGGTTAAAAACCATTCCCCTGATGGATTTCTCTGGGGGTATGGCGGCTCAGGCCCAGCACAGCTTGCACTTGCAATTTGCATTGAGATGTTCGGGGTTGATAAAGCGATGGAAGTTTACCAGAACTTCAAATGGAAACATATCTCTGGTCTCCCAAGACAAGATTTTGAGTTAGACATCACTGTCGATATTCCTTAAAATTTCTTGGTTGGGATTGTATGAAATTGATTGAATAGTGATTAATCATTTTTGAATTTAAACTTAACCGCTATGTGTAAAATTGTGTTATCGCTTCAATACTGTGACGGCTCTAATTACAAAACACCATTGATGGTGAAAGTGGATCCCCTGAAATTCCCTGAAGTGAAAAATATCAAAGTTGGTAATGACATTGAGATGGGGCAAATGGGAACACCCACGCAGCAGGAATTTTTCTCAAGTGAAATTCATCCCTATCCATTCAACTTCAATGATGATCACAATCTTCTTGAAGTTGTCGAAATCCTAAATGAGGATGCAGTAGCTGAGCCTTCAGGGGGTTTCATTACTCAGGAATGGCCTATATAGTATAGTTATGAGTGGAGTAATCGAACTTCAAATGAATATCGCCGCATCGCTGT
>DASYTA010000421.1:0-5014 GCA_036002745.1 Cyclobacteriaceae bacterium
CTTCATTTACTTCCGATTTAATCTTTTCCAACATAGTCAGGCTCACATCTCGCAAGGCATTCACATTTTTAAAATGTCGTTGGAGTTTTTTCACGCCTTCTTCACAAGCCTCTCGTCTCTTGTTATACGCCGAAGATGCCAATGAATGTTTCACCTTTGTATCTATCAATAAAATTTCATGATGTTCAAATTTCAATGGTCGATACTCGTGCTTGTAATTTCTGCAATCGAGCAGCATCACAGAATCCTTCCTTGAAAACAAACTGGCATACATGTCCATGATGCCAACTTTGGCGCCGACAAAATTGTGTTCCGACTCTTGAGCAATTTTTGCTAGATCAAGTCGACTGAGACCAAGACCAAATAACTCATTCAAAGCAAAACCAAAACCGCTGTCCAAAGCGGCCGAAGAAGACAAGCCAGCACCGACAGGAATGTTACTACTAAAAGCGCAATTCACTCCGCCAGGAATTTTTCCTCTTCGAATAAAACCATCAATTACACCCATCAAATAATTTTGCCAGCCATGTCCAGGTTTCAATTCATTTCTAGAAAAAGAAATCTTCTCATTGAGATCGAGTGCATGAATTGTAAATGATTCTGATTCGCTTTTTGCAATCGCGAAAACAAAATGTTTATCGATTGCCGTCGGCATTACAAATCCGTCATTATAGTCGGTGTGCTCGCCAATCATATTGATGCGGCCAGGCGCAATGAAGAGGGATGGCGCTTCTTTGAATTCTTTTTTAAAAAAATCGGCGACTTTAGTTTGAATACTCATAAGATCTAAAAAACATTCCAATATCGGACATACAACTATTTAAACCGAACATTACAAAAAGCGAAATAAGCTTAATTTGATCAATATTCCACGGAATGTTCGTGGCACAGCCTTTGACTTTGGTCGCCCCATAAGCCCTAACCCCATGCTACGTTACAACCTCATCGTATTTCTCCGCAATATCAAACGCCAAAAGCTTTTTTCGTTCATCAACATCCTCGGCCTTTCCATTGGGATGACCAGTGCATTGCTCATGTACCTATATGTAAGCAGTGAATTTAGTCATGATCGTTTTCACGAAAAGGCCGATCGCATTTATCGTGTGAATCAGACATTTATCTGGGGTGAAGGAAACAAAGCGCAATTTTCCAGCACCGGTCCAGGGGTATCGTTTGCTTTGGACGCAGAGATTCCTGAGGTAGAGCAAATTGTACGCATCTACACTCCTGGTGATTTTCTAATGAGCTACACCAATGCTGCTAACGAAATAAAATCTGTTGACCAGGGAAAAGTATTTGCGGCCGATTCCAATTTTTTCAAAGTATTTACTTTTCCCTTGCTAAAAGGAAATCCTGAAACTGCATTGCGTTATCCGCAAACCATGGTGATGACGGAGTCAGCAGCCAAGAAATATTTTGGTGATGAAGACCCTATTGGTAAAATGGTACGCGTGGGTGAAGGCAACCAGCAACAGAACTACGAAGTGACTGGAATCGCAAAAGAGATACCCAACAATTCGTATATCAAATTTGATGTGATGCTTTCCATGACAAGTTTTCCAATCATCAAACGCATGAGTTGGAGCTGGATTTTTACGCAGGTCGAAACGTTTATGCTATTGAAACCAGGTTCTTCAGTTGAACAAGTTCGCGCTCGATTGACCAACATACCGCATAAATATGCTATTGAGTCCATTAGGCTAGCCATGAACATGACTTGGGACGAATACATTAAAAGCGGCCGCGAGTGGAAACTCTACTTGCAGTCGATTACCGATATCCATTTACCAAAAGCATTGGTTTATAATCGACTGAATGACGTCAGTAATATCAAAATCATTTACGCGCTCATTGCCGGAGGAATCGTGATGGTGTTACTCTCCTGCATCAATTTTATGAATCTTTCCACTGCACAATATGTGCGTAAGGCAAAAGAGACTTCACTTAGAAAACTTTTGGGCTCAGGGTTGAATCAACTTCGCATCGGCTTCATTATAGAAGCATTTCTTTTTTGCTGCATCAGTTTGATTGTTGGTGTTTGTATTACACAACTTATTTTGCCATCCTTCAATTTGATCTCCGGCAAATCATTGGAATTTAATTTATTCAGTGACTGGAAAATCCTGGGTGCACTTGGTTCGATTCTACTGATCATGAGCTTGCTATCCGGAAGCTATCCTGCGATTTTCTTGAGTAGGTTCAGTCCTGTTGAAGCATTAAAAGGAAAACTAAAATCAGGGAAAGAGGGACGTACTTTGCGAAGCTCGATGGTGGTATTTCAGTTCATGCTTTCAATGGTGTTGATCATCCTTACCGGAGTGGTATCGCAGCAATTAAGATATGTCGCTGAGAAAGATTTAGGATTCAAAAAAGAGAATTTAATACAGATCGATCATTCAGAGTGGGCCAAAGGCAACGAAGCATTTGTTCATGCGATCACACAAATACCAAGTGTTGTCTCAGCGAGCTCGACAACCTTTGTTCCTCCAAGAGTGTGGGGTGGTGATTCCTTCAGAGCAAAGGAAAGTGAGAAAACCATCCCTCTTAATTTTTCAAACTCAGACGAAAACTTCCTACCAACATTAGGCGTAGCGATGAAGTTCGGAAGGAATTTCAGCAAAGATATTGTAGGCGATTCCACTCGCGTGATATTGAATGAAACAGCAGTACAAGCTTTAGGCTGGAAAGTAGACGAGTCCGTTATTGGAAAAAAAATTATTTATCCAGGTGGGGACAACCTGGAGTATGAAGTAATTGGCGTAACGACCGACTATCATTTCTGGGCACTAAATTCTCCGATTGAGCCGATGGCAGTTTTCCATTACAAAAAACCACTTTATGATATCACTAAGCATTTCGTAGTAATGCGTGTGAATGCGCAAAACAGTGAAGAGTTGCAAAGCACCATCGAATCCTTGAAGACTACCTGGAAAGAATTCACCGATAACAAGCCGTTTGAATTTTCCTTTGTCGATGAAAATTATGCCAATGCATTCAAAAGTGCTCATGAGTTTGGCAACTCGCTTAGTGTTCTTTCAGGTCTCGCGTTCGTTATCGCTGCGCTTGGTCTTTTGGGTATGACCATTTATACATTGGAGCAACGAACCAAAGAGATTGGTATCCGCAAAGTTTCCGGAGCCTCAGTAGCGAGCTTGGTATTGATGGTTTCAAAAGATTACAGCAAACTGATCGTTGTGGCGTTTGTACTCAGTACGCCATTAGCCTATTGGATCATTCAGCAATGGTTGGAAGAGTTCGAATATCGAATCACTCCATCTCCGTTGGTTTTCATTTCCGTTGGAGTTGGAACTTTGTTGTTGGCTGCATTAGTCACTTGCTATCATTCAATCAAAGCAGCCACCAGAAATCCTGTGGATGTCTTGAGAGACGAGTAAACCGATAGGCAATAGCTTCTTACTTACTAAAATGATTCTCAAGATCGGTTTGAATCTTTTTTGTAGCTAACGAGTAGGCTTTTATTCCAGCGCCTTCATAGTTCGTTCCGGCTCCCTTAATATCTGCATATTGAGATGTGAAGACTTCCTTTTTTTGACTTTGATCGATCAAACTTACTGATGCATCCAGGTAAGTAAAATAGAGACCATCATAGGTAGATCCTTCTCGTGTGTTGGATTCAATTTGAACCATGTAATCCGCTTTGGTCAATTCAGTAGTAAATTCAAAACCCTTTTTAGTAAGCACATCTTTTACGCCTTCGCGTAAAAAAGGTGATGTTAGTTCTTTGCCCAGGTTTAATTCTTTGGTAGAACAAAAAAGTACATTACCCGTTACCGTTATGGCCAAAGTGGTTTTATCCAATGGAGTTTCTTTCTTGATCTTTTTATAATCCACTGATGCAGTATCGACATTTAGATAACCAGCCAAATCAATGGAAGCTGTTAATATCTGATTTTTGATGGGTGACCTGATACTGACGATAGTGAAGATAGCCTCACTATTATCTGTAGTAGAAATAATCGATGCCGGACTTTTCGAGTTATTATATGTAAATGCAATAGGAATATTAGACAAAGCATTTGCCTTTGATGGGTCAGTGATTTTTATCTTATACTGAGAATTTACATTTTCATTGCACTTCACTGTCAGTTTATGCAAGTCGGATTTCAGATGAAGCGTTCCGGCTAATCGGGCCTTTCTTATTTCGATGGGAAGAAAAGTGACTCCATCTTGAAGTAATGATTTCACAGAAAGTGCACCACTGAGTTTATTTAAGCCGCCTGACTTATTCTTTACGGAAATAGTTAAAGTAACTTTTTCAGGTGTATCAGTATAATTACCAAAAACAGTGTAATCGGCCGAAGCACTATCCCGCACTAAAGTGATATTTTCTGTTTTTGATAATTCTGTTGAAAACAATTGAATTAGCAAAGGAGAGACATCGTTAGCAAATGAATAGTCCTGAAATAAAAATTGCTTTATGAAAATTTTTGATTTGCTCTTTCTAATAATATTTTGATTGATGCTGCCTGAAAAATAAGCTGCCAAACCCTTTATCGAAAGTTGATCATTATTTAAGATAAGGTTAAAAGTATCTTCTAATTTATTTTTATCCTGCTGATACTCCTCTTTCCTAAGAATATCGCTGCCGTTAACTCCAATTGCGAGCAATACAGATTGAGCTTTGTAAACACCTCTTAGTTCATCACCGATCTCAAGTGCTTTAGCCAGAGCATCGTTAAGGTTTTTATCAGCTAATTTTGCTGAAATAGTTTTGAAATTCGATTCTGTGTTTGAAAGACCAATTGAAATAACCGTTTTATAGTAGTTGATCAGTTTTTCCTTTTTAACAAAAGCAAAAGCATAGGCGCGCTTTTGTTTTTTGTCGTAGTAAGTTTGAGTTTCGAGTCCGTAAATGTCGGCTTCACTGAAAGCAGAGCTCTCAAAGAAAAAGGATTGTTGAAATTGCATTTTTTTCTCCTCTTCCTTCAATTCTGATTTACTCTGAATTGAAACCTGGATCGACTCTACAATATCTGCTTTTGCCAGGTCCCTG
>DASYTA010000422.1:0-2475 GCA_036002745.1 Cyclobacteriaceae bacterium
GGTAAGGCGTTCTGAGTTTACACTGATTGTCATCCGTCAATTCAAAACCCGGTGGGCAAATTGAGCAGAGAGAAAGCTCCGAATCTTTTTTTGTCGGAATACTTTTCCAATGCCATGAAAGAATGGCAATAATCACAACCACTATTGGCACAACCAATCTCATTTTGAATCCGGTTTATTCACCGATTGCATGTAAGCGATCACATCATTGATGGATTGCTCATCGGGCAACATCGCCACCATAGTGATCATTTGCGCACCCAGTTTATCGTTTGGATGTGCGCCACGAATGGATTTTTTAAATTTCAAGATTTGCTCTTTCAAATACCAACCATTCAATCCACTAAGTCGAGGTGCATTCAATTTTTCGTTGCCACTTGCATTAGGTCCATGACATGAACCGCAAATACTTTGATAAGTGATTTTTCCATTCTTAATATCACCGGTTTCTGTTTCCACTTTTACACCCGGCAAAATTTTGATATAAGCAACGATATCACGCGCGGCAATTGAGTCTTTTAAAGTCTTGGCCATAGCCGCCATTTGAAATGCCAGCGTATCGTGGTCATCATATCCACGAATGCCGTTTCGATAATTCATCAACTGACGATACAAATACCAGTCATTGGTATTGACGAGTGTTGGAGCATGAAATTTTATATTTCCCTCAGCGCTTTCTCCATGACAAGTTTTGCAAGTATTATTATAGAGTAATCTACCGGCATCCACATTTCCAGAAAGTAATATTCCTTCCTGCGTTGAGTCGCTTTTTTTGCTGTGCCAGCAGGCAGAAATCAGAATCATTAAGAAGAAACCAATACACCATTTCATCATATTCGCCACGACATTGATTGAGCAAGGTCGGTTGATTCCTATGACTTTAAACGATCGTTAGGCCGTTTTGGGGTAAAACAGGCACTATCCGGGGTAAATGGAATTCACTTTTTTTGAATCAAGCGATCTTCAAAATCTTGTTGATAAGTTGCGGAAACAGGCAATGCGGTTTCTGAAGCCAATTCAATATTCACCTGGTAGCCACGAGCGGTCTTTGAGGCCGAAATCAGGTTTTGGCTGTTAATCATATAGGAACGATGAATTCGAATAAAATTAGGTTGATCAAGCTCTTGTTCTAGTTTTTTAAGGGTTGTCCGGATGAGCTCCTTTTTCAATTGATCATCTACTTTATAATAAAGTAAAGTGTAGTTGTCTTCCGATTTAAAATAAAGTATGTTTTTAGATGCCAGACTCAATACCATTTTTCCATTTTCATCACTGATGTTAATCGTCTCGGTGGTGGTTGGCCTGTTTACTTTCAGCGTAAGCGCCTCTACAACTTGCAATTGCTCTTGAACATATAATAATAATATAGCGATCGAATAAGGAAGCATCACCACAAGCAGGGTATGTTTCAGTGTTTCAAAATACTCGGCTACATCCGAAATAGGATGTTTTGTGATGATATGGTTTGCCAAATGCATTACGATAGAAAGAAGAAAAAATTCAAAGAGCAGCCAGAAAAAGAAACTGGCTCTTGTCGCTAGTTTTATCTTGAAAAGCGAACGAATACCGAACTGTGTCAAAACAAGAGCCGCCATTCCCGCTACACAAAAAATGGTGATGATAATAAATAGAGAGGAAACATCACTTTCTCCAAACCAACTGCTGATGTGAAAAGGCTCGAAGATGTTTAGGAATAGGCAACCAAAAACACCACAAAATATAATCAACTGCCATCGTGATTTCGGTGAATCAAGTAACGCGAATGGTTTTTGAAACCAGGAACGGATGGAGTTCATATATTAATTAATGCCAACGTTAGTCATCCAACAATTTAGTGAAGATTGTGTAAATTTTGTTGTTCGAATTTTGGAAATTGAAAAGTACTAAAGGTGCTGATATGTTAAAAATCAATTTACTGTTGTCGATAGTCTTTTCGTTAGTCGCTAATCCAAACTTGTTTTCACAACAAATTTTGGTCACACCTTATCTTCAACCCGGTAATGCTTCAACCTTATCCAAAGAACAAAAAGTCTTGATCTGGCAAACCGATAGTATTCCGGCAAATTTTACAGTCAACTATAGCCTTCAAGAATTTAGCAATGCCGATAAAATTCTTACTGCTGGCATTTCGGTTGTTGACTTAAAATTGAAAGGCAAAGCTACGCGCCTCTACCGTGCTGTACTCGAAGATTTATTTTTTGATACACTCTATTATTATGACGTGCGCCTAAATAATAAAAGCATTGCTGCCAATTCATTTCGAACACGAACGAAAAAACCCTTTACGAAATTTGCAGTAATGGGCGATTTCGGAGCTGGATCTTCTCAACAAGCGGCTATCGCCTATCGTATCGCGCAGCAAAATCCTCAATTCGTATTAACCACGGGTGACAACGTTTATGATAATGGACTCGAAGAAGAATATCGTAAAAATTTCTATCCTTATTATTTACCTCAAGGAAATGAACCGGCAAA
>DASYTA010000423.1:0-2214 GCA_036002745.1 Cyclobacteriaceae bacterium
GTTTCGAAGCAGTAACAATAACTGCTGCATCCAATTTTGTAAATATTGGCGAGCGAACCAATGTTACTGGCTCTGCCAAATTCTTAAAGCTGATCAAAGAGGATAAGTTTGATGTAGCGCTTGAAGTAGCGTTGGATCAGGTGCGTGGAGGTGCTCAAGTGATTGATGTGAACATGGATGAGGGGATGCTTGACTCCAAAGCCGCTATGGTTAAGTACCTTAATCTGATGGCATCAGAGCCGGAGATTGCCGCTGTTCCTGTGATGGTCGATTCATCTAAGTGGGAGGTAATTGAAGCTGGATTGAAATGCTTGCAAGGAAAGGGAATTGTTAATTCGATTAGCCTAAAGGGGGGAGAAGAAGAATTCATCCGTCAGGCAAAATTGGTGAAGCGTTACGGTGCAGCAACAGTTGTGATGGCTTTTGACGAACAAGGTCAGGCCGATACTTATGAAAGAAGAATTTCAATTTGTAAGAGAGCTTACGACATTCTTACGCAACAAATTCATTTCGCTCCGGAGGATATCATCTTTGATCCAAACATATTCCCTGTTGCAACGGGAATTGACGAACACCGAAACTATGCACTCGACTTTTTCAAAGCCGCAAAATGGATAAGAGAAAATCTTCCCAGTGCGCATGTGAGTGGAGGAGTGAGTAATGTTTCGTTCAGCTTTCGTGGTAATCAGCTTGTTCGTGAAGCGATGCATTCCGCATTTCTTTATCATGCTATAAAGAATGGGATGGACATGGGTATTGTTAATCCCTCAATGTTGGAGGTGTACGATCAGATACCAAAAGACTTATTAGAACGAGTTGAAGATGTGCTGTTGAATAGGAGGGAAGATGCAACGGAACGCCTGCTTGAATTTGCGGAAACAGTAAAAGGATCGGCAAAGAAAAAAGAAGCGGATGATGAGTGGAGAAATGGAACCGTGGAAGAGCGATTGAATCATGCTTTAGTAAAGGGGATCATTGATTTTGTTGACGTTGATACGGAAGAAGCGCGGCTGAAATACGATAAACCTCTTCACGTCATTGAAGGCCCTTTGATGAATGGAATGAACATCGTGGGTGATCTTTTTGGGGCCGGTAAGATGTTTTTGCCGCAGGTAGTGAAGAGCGCACGTGTAATGAAAAAATCAGTAGCCTATCTGACTCCATTTTTAGAGGAAGAAAAAAGAAAGTCTGGAGTGGTGGGTAAGCCGAATGCCAGAATTTTAATGGCGACAGTAAAAGGCGATGTGCATGATATCGGAAAAAATATTGTAGGTGTAGTGTTAGCGTGCAATAATTATGAAGTGATTGACTTGGGCGTGATGGTTCCTACAGAAAAAATAATTGAAGCCGCCAGAAGAGAAAAGGTGGATATTATTGGATTGAGCGGTTTGATCACACCTTCGTTGGACGAAATGGTTCACGTTGCTAAAGAAATGCAACATGAGAAGATGGAGCTACCTCTTCTAATTGGCGGAGCCACCACCTCTCGCATCCACACGGCAGTAAAAATAGATCCTGTTTATGATGGCCCGGTTATACATGTTCTTGATGCTTCACGATCCGTCCCCGTGGCAAGTGAGTTGATTAATGTTTCAACGCGCAATGCCTTTAAGGAAAAGACAAAAAAGGAATATGAAGGAATGCGCAAGGACCACGAAGGAAGGCAACAACTAAAAAACTATATTCCTTTAACTGAGGCACGAAAAAATAAAGTGAACATTGATTGGGATAAAACCGAAATTGTTAAGCCGACTTTTCTTGGTAGAAAAGAATTTGTGAGTTACCCTTTATCGGAAATCGCAAAGTACATCGACTGGACTCCTTTTTTCCAGACGTGGATGCTGGCCGGCCGTTACCCAAAAATATTTGAAGATTCAGTTGTTGGCTCTGAGGCGAAGAAATTATTTGACGATGCTCAAAAAATGTTGGCCCAGATTATTAAAGACAAGTCATTGCAGGCAAATGGTGTTGTTGCGTTCTATCCTTGTGAAAGAAATGAAACTGATGATGTCATTCTTTATGATGTGGTAGGCGAGAAAGAGCTCAAAACTTTACATTTTCTACGACAACAGAATAAGAAAGCACAAAATCTTCCAAATTTTTGCCTCTCTGATTTCATCGCACCAAAGTCCATTGGCAAAAGAGACTATATTGGAATGTTTGCGGTCACAGCTGGAATTGGTATAGAGAAAATGCTTGAAAAATTTAAAGCGG
>DASYTA010000424.1:0-9416 GCA_036002745.1 Cyclobacteriaceae bacterium
CGTTGACCTACATGGCTTTCACAGCACGTGCTGTAGACTATGCAGTAAATGAATTGAAAAAACAGAACTTGTGATCTTGAATCAAAAAATTTTGAATTATGAATTCTTTAATAGATAGAAGAGAAGCGCTGCGTAAAACAGCCATGCTCATGGGGGCAGCGGTTTCGGCTTCAACGGTTGCTGCTTTCTTATATAGTTGCAAGACCAGGCCAGACCTTACCTATAAGCCAGTGTTCTTTAATGAAGACCAGGCATTGCTTATTAGCGAAGCAGCAGAAATTATCATACCTAAAACCGATACACCCGGAGCGAAAGATGTTGGCGTTCCTAATTTTATCGACACGCTGGTAAAAGACTGTTACAAAGAAGAAGAGCAAAAGAAATTTTTAGAAGGACTGAATGAATTTAACCAAAATGCTACGAAGGAATTTGGCAAGCGCTTCATCGAAGGTAGTTCTGAACAGCAACAATCCTATCTTAAAAAAATACATGATGAAGCAGTGAATGCTAAGAAGGCTGATCCAAAAAAGGAAAACCCATTTATTTTAAAATTGAAAGAACTTACACTGCTTGGCTTCTTTACTTCTGAACCAGGTGCAACGCAAGTGTTGCAGTATATAGCTGTTCCGGGTTCTTATAAAGGATGTATACCTTTGAAAGAAGCCGGCAATGGTAAAGCTTGGGCTACTAGTTAAAATGAATTTGGATTTAAAATTAAAGCCTGTCAATTTTTAATAAGTTGACAGGTTTTTCTTTTTACAGAAAACCACTAGCGAATGGAAATTAATTCGTACTTCGTATCTTTCCCAATACCTTTTTAAAACCTATGTCACATCATCCACTAAAACCTAAGTCACTTAAGTCGATCATTACTGCATCATCGGTGGGCACCCTCATCGAGTGGTATGATTTTTATATTTTCGGAAGCTTGTCAACCGTTATTGCGTTGCAGTTTTTTCCTAAGTCTAATCCCACAGCCGGACTCCTTTTTACGCTCGCCACTTTTGCCGCTGGTTTCATCGTGCGGCCTTTTGGAGCATTAGTATTTGGAAGGCTTGGCGACAAGGTAGGTCGCAAGCATACTTTTTTATTAACATTGATTTTAATGGGTGGCTCGACATTTTTAATTGGTCTTGTTCCTGGTTATGATTCGATTGGTCTTTTTGCTCCGCTATCGGTTTTGCTGCTTCGGTTTGTGCAAGGTCTCGCCTTAGGCGGTGAGTATGGAGGTGCAGCGACTTATGTGGCTGAGCACTCGCCTAAACACGAACGTGGATTTTATACAAGTTTCATTCAAACTACAGCAACGCTAGGGTTATTTGTTTCTCTTGGTGTGATCCTTTCCGTTCGTCAAACGATGGATGCAGATGCGTTCAATTCCTACGGTTGGAGAATTCCATTCATTGCCTCAGCGATTTTAGTAGCGATCTCAATTTACATCCGCCTGAAGATGGATGAGTCTCCTCTGTTTTCAAAAATCAAAGCAGAAGGAAAGCTTTCTAAAAATCCTATTAAAGAAAGTTTTGGTAAAAAAGAAAATTTGAAGTTGGTGTTGATCGCCTTGTTTGGAGCCACAGCCGGACAAGGAGTGGTCTGGTACACGGGTCAGTTTTATGCGTTGTCGTTCATTCAAAAAACGTGTAGCATTGAATTCGTTCAATCGAATTACATTATCGCAACTGCATTGCTTATCGCTACTCCATTATTTGTTTTCTTTGGTTGGTGGAGCGATCGAGTTGGTAGAAAATATATCATCATGACTGGAATGATTTTAGGTGTGATATTCTATCGACCGATTTACCAAAAGATGTATGCTGTCGCGGACATTAGTAAGAAAACAGAGATGGAAAGTTCGCGCTCTATTGAACGGCAACTTTCTGTCAAGTCCAATGGCGATACTGTTGTTATAAGCACTTTAAACAAAGTTTATTCTGACAGAACAATTCTACTTGAAACAAAGAAGACAACAACCTCAAAGGAGAATAAGGTAACAGAAGAAATAAAAAAGGAAACTTTGCTTTCTGGTGAAACTTATTGGTGGATGATCGCCTTGATTGCTATCCAGGTAATTTTTGTAACAATGGTGTATGGACCGATTGCTGCTTTCCTTGTGGAGTTATTTCCAACAAAGATTCGCTATACTTCTATGTCGTTGCCTTATCATATCGGCAATGGAATTTTCGGTGGACTCACTCCATTAATTGCCACTAGCCTTTACGAGTTTAGTAAAACAGAATCCAATCCTGCTGGTGATCCTGTTGCTGGACTTTGGTATCCCATAATAGTTGCAGCAATTTGCTTTATCATCGGTATGATTTTCTTGAGCAACAAGAAGGTCGAACACGATCACGAATAGGAAATATTTTTACTAAATAAAAAAAGGCACCTCTTTGAGGTGCCTTTTAATTTTAACTTTTCGGAATTAACTATTACTTCTTATCGTTAAGCAACTTCACGCCAAGTATGCTTTCCAAAATCGAAGCGTCTTTGTTTCCTCCGCTTCCACCAGCCATGTAAGTGGTCGGCAATACAATTTTTGACAGAGCCTCGGCCACACCAATCTTTGTGTCTTTTTCAAACTGAGCTTTCTCTTGCGGTGTCAAACCAGCAGAAACTAATCGCGAGTTGGCGTACGATTTAGCATCCGCATCGGTCTTCACCTTTTGCGATTCAAGTATCGCGGTCTGCGCTTGTAAGGCAGCAACTTCCTTTTCCTGTTGCGCTTGTGTGATCGCTTGAGCTTTGATTACCTCTTGTTCCCACTTTGCTTTTGCAGCAGCAGCCTTACCTTGAAGCTCAGTTGTAATAGCATCTTGCTCTGCCTTCTTTGAGTTGGCAATAGCGGTTTGCACTTGCATGTAAGCCTGTTGTTGAACTTTGATTTGATTTTCAACTTCTACATCATAGTCAATTGAGTTCAACGCCAAACCTTGCAAGCTGACACCATAAATTTTTACACTCGACACTTCTTGACGCATAGGCATTCCTTTGTCATCCTGTACAATTTTTACAACAGTCACAGTTTTGTCGGTGTTCATCAAGTCATCATGAACTTTCACGTCTTCTTGTTTGGTGCGATAAACACCATTGATACACTGATCTTCGATGAACGAAAGCAAGTCGTTTCTTTTTTCCGCAGATGATTCTTTCGATGACATCAAAGGACCAGTCATGAAAACAGCTTTAGTTACCACCTGACGGATCAATTGTTGCTCAGCAGCTTCTTGCGATCCAAAATCAGTGTGCAACTTTAACGTGGCCTTTTCATCACTAGGCATATACCAACGTACTGATCCCGAAATCTGGGCATGACCACCATCGTTAAAACGAATTTTAATCGACTGATCTTCATTGACTCCATTTTTCCCTTCATCTTTTTTATTACTAAACCAGAACTGATTCGACTTTTTGTAATGAGTGGCTGTACCGAATCCCTGGAATACCGGTCCCGGCGTTGTATAAATCGAAATCTTTCCGGTGAATACACTTTGGATGATAACGATTTCAGAGTTATCTACGTTTTCGACCATCTTACCAGAAAATAAAATAAGGATTAGCACAAGGACTCCAACTCCAAACGCAAGAAGCCTTCTTGAGTTAAAAGCTGGCATAGAAACATTTTGCAGTGGATTTTGCATATTGATTTGGGTTTAAAGGGTTACGATTATAAAATACAGTTGCTCACTTGTTGAAAAGTTTGTCTGACTCTTCTTTCAATTGTTCTGCCGATTTCAAATGTTCGTCTACTTTGTTTTGAACTTTTTTTGCTTCCGCAACTTTTTGTTTAGCCCGCGAAAGTTCATCCTCCAACGTTGACGGTTGAGGTGTCTTTTTTCTGAAAGAATTGAACAAGGGTTTTCCTACCAGCAACGGATAGAAAAATTCTGTGATTGAGAAAAGTACAACCGCAGCGAGTACGACAAATTCAAGAAGTGTCCACATAGTTTTATAGGATTTGGTTAAAGATGAAAAGTAAGAAACGAAATTAATTCGTTCAAGTGGCTGACTGCCAGATAGAATTATCTAGTTCATTTTGACTCTCAGGAAACCTGTTTTCTAGCTTCCTTTGATGGTTATTTATACCTTGAAGACTTAAAAGGTAATCGCCTTAGTATGGCAAAGAAATCCACTTGGACAACCATCGGTAAACGAAAGATTGAACTCTCCAACTTGGATAAGGTTCTCTTTCCTGAAGATGGAATTGTTAAGGCCGAGGTGATTGAATACTATTTAAAGATTGCACCGACTTTATTAACGCATGTCAAAGGCAGAGCGCTCACCCTAATTCGTTTCCCAGATGGTGTTGGCGGTGAAATGTTTTATCAAAAGAATCGGCCTGAGTGGGCGCCTGACTGGATTGAGTTTGAAGTGTTAGGCAAAGAGAAAAAAGATTACATCATAGCGACTGAACCCGCGTCTTTAGTATGGCTTGCCAATCTCGCAGCACTTGAACTACATCAGCTACACAGCCGCAAACCTAATTATGATTTTCCGGATTACATGGTGTTTGATCTTGATCCACCTGAAGGTTATACGTTTTCAAAAATCACTGAGCTTGCCTTTGAGTTAAAGGGACATGTAGAAAGTTTCGGGTATACTGCTTTTGTAAAAACGACGGGAGGGAAGGGAGTTCACATTTGCTGTCCCCTCGAACCGAAGGCTGATTTCCATGCAGTGTTTGAGGCCGCTCAACTGATTGCTACGCCATTTGTTGATAAGAACCCCACTACCACAACACTTCACATCAAAAAAGAAGCGCGCAAAGGAAGAGTGTTGATCGATATTTATCGCATCCGTTCCGGCCAAAGTATTGTTTCACCTTATAGCATGCGCGGAAGAAATGGCGCACCTGTTTCCATGCCACTAACGTGGGATGAACTTTCGAAACTAAAAGACCCGAAAGAACACAACATCAATAATGCTGTAGAAAAAGTATTGCGCGATGGTGACGCCTGGGAAGGAATGGATGCCTACGCGGTGGAGATACATACGCAACGAAAGAAAACAGTCGCGAAAGAATTGCCTGTCAACAAGAAAAGAAAAACACCAGCACAGCTAGAGTCATACGAGAAGAAAAGAGACTTTGAGAAAACGTCCGAACCCAAACCACAACTCGACATCAGTGGAGGAAATAATTTTGTGGTGCATCGTCATCACGCTACCAATTTGCATTATGATCTAAGGTTGGAACAAGATGGAGTTTTAAAATCATGGGCTGTGCCGCGCGGATTGCCACCTCACCCTGGAGTGAAACGATTGGCGGTGCAAACCGAAGACCACCCAATGAAGTACCTCACCTTCGATGGAAAAATTCCGAAAGGCCAGTACGGTGGTGGTGACATGTGGATTTATGCGTTGGGAAAATATCAAATCACCAAAGACAAAAAAGATGGATTTTATTTTCGGTTAAGCAGTAAAGAAATTTCAGGGGAATACCGGATTTATAAAATCAAGAACAAAGAATTTTTGTTGGAGCGTGTGGACGAGCCGCAAATTAATTATCTCCACATGGATGTTGAGCCGATGCTCTCGGCCAGTGCTGATGTACCGCCGTTGAATGATGACTATATCTATGAAGTGAAGTGGGATGGTATTCGCGCGCTTGTCTATTTAGAAGATGGGCAGATTCGAATCACCAGTCGCAACAAGAATAATATTACCAAGCAATTTCCTGAATTGCTAGATGCAAAATCTTTTAGGGCAAACTGTGGAGTATTCGATGCAGAGATTGTTTGCCTTGATAAGACTGGCAAACCTGAATTTAAAAGAGTGATTAATCGCCTGCAGACTTCGGGAGATACAAACATTCAGAAGTTGAGTAAAACCAATCCATCATTCTGCTACATTTTCGATTGTCTTTATCTTGATGGACGTAGTTTGGTAAATGAACCAATGATGAAACGCAGAGAGTGGTTGAAAGACGCGATACACACCAACAAGGCGTATCGCATCAGCGATATCGAAGAAGATGGGCAACTGTTGCTTGATGCTGCTCGAGCCCACGCACTCGAAGGCATTATGGCCAAACGAAAGGACAGCAAGTACTTGCCGGGCAAGCGCACGGATGCATGGGTGAAAATAAAAATTCGCAATACTCGCGATGTGGTGATCATCGGCTACAATCCAGGTAAAGGCAATAGAGCTAGCGCCTTTGGCGGACTGCACATCGCTGAGCGCGAAGGTGATGAATTGGTTTATCGTGGCAAGGTGGGCAGTGGCTTTGATGATGCAACACTCAAGGAAATTTTTGCCGACATCAAAAAATTGAAGGAAATAAAAAAACCAATTCCTCAAAAGACATTGGACGATAAAACGAGCAAATGGGTAGAACCTAAACTGATGGCTGAAGTTACCTTCGCTTCACTCACTCCCGATAAAATTTTTCGCGAACCGGTGTTTGTGAGAATGCGACCGGATTTGCCTTAAGGAGACTGATTTTATTTTGAAGGATATACTTTAAGGTAATACAAAACCTTGGTGTTAATGCTCCCTTTAAGAATTCCCTCCATCGAGCCGGCTGCTTCATCGTATGCGAACGAATAGCTGGCACCTGCGTCAGGTGCAAGTCGCTTGGAAAGGTAGGCGGAGCTTTTCTGAATCCGCGTAAACTCAGCGGTCTTAGAGTATTTGGGAAGTTCTAATCCCTCCAGTATGAATTCGTTGAACTCCGGAGTGAAGCCTTCAGTATTTCTGATAATTGCCACTCTTGCAAAGTCGCTTTTCTTTTGAGAAAAGGACAACTTACCTATGCCCCTCTCTGTGTTTTTGCTTACCGAATAAATTCCTTCGATGGGATCAAGTTTTTCTTTATTCTCGTCGAAGTATTTTTTGATTGACTCTTCGGTCCATTTCGCTTTATTTTTTTGAGAGGATGATAGATGACTCGAACAGGAGGTTAATATAAGGGTGATAAAAATAGCCGTCAGTACATATCTGTTAATGGAATTCATTAGGGAAAGTTACAATTTAGTTTGCATTTGTTTTCAAAGGCTGAAATAACAAATGATTGCCCGATGTCATCTAGGATTCACTCCCGATAAAATTTTTCGTGAGCCTGTGTTTGTAAGAATGCAACCCGATTTGCTTTAAAAAAATTAGAGCTCCAAAATTTTAGAGCTCTAATTGTTCAACGGTAAAGTTTTTATTTGTCAAACACTAAACCTGTAAAGATCTTTTCTTCACTGTCGTACTTGATAATCCTGTTTCCTTGCGAAGTTGAAATTGGCACCCAATATATTTGCGATTTCTTTTCCTGAGCTTTGCTTTCGATGAAGTCCCATGGGCTGGGCTTTGCCGAAACCATATGAGGTCTAGTTTTATCGGCCGATACTAATTGGTATCCGGTGGGGGTAAAAACGTAGTTGCCATAATAATTGGGAAACCCTGGGTATTCAGAAACGCCTACTTTTATCGGATCGCCATATTTATCAAAACTCACTTCAAAAAAAGTAGTGTTATTAAATCCGAAATCGGTAATGATTCTTAGGTTTAAGAAATTATTGACTTTGTCTATGAAAAAATCTTCCCTGCGAATTTGCAATGGATAATATTGGTCCACACGCTCCGGAATGGCGTAATGGACTTTTGTGTTCTTCTTCACATCGGGTTTCATAAATTCATTAAACGAGTGTTCCTTAGCATAAATAAGTTGCCCGCTCATATAGTCGTACTTTAACAAATACAAGCCATTGATCTTACTTTTGTCTATCTCCATATATCCGATGATATAGAAACTGGCATCGGCATTATTGAAGACGATACGCGGCAGAACAAACTCGCGATCATCCCCAGCAAGCTTGGGTTGAAAGTCTATCGTTTTTCCCTCACTCACATTTCCTTGCATGTCTACTTCAGCGAGCTGACATATGAATTCAGATTTCTTCGATTTTTCAATTTTTTTAAAGTAGCATTTAACTAATATCACTTTGTCTCCCTGGTTGCCCAGATAGCGCCAAAAATATTTTCCACTTGATTCTTTTTTAGCCCTCTCATATTCATAAGGATCAGTGGGCAGTTCAATAGTTTTTGAAGTCAGCTTGTTGTCGGATGGATTGATATAATAGTATTTATAAACAACCTTGTCTTTCTTTTTATCAATGTCCTTTCCGAGCACGCACAATTTTCCATTGGCTATGAATGAATCATAATCCCAACTGTCATTAATGTCGATCAGGTAAGATTCCTGTCTTGCCTCGCCTTTTTGATTAATGTGAACGACTGAGACTTTTTCTTTTGAGCTCTTCTTCACTTCCAGAATATAAGTGGCCTTGTCGTCAGAATCGATGGACGTGTACGTTGTGAGTTCAGGAAATTTCAGGAGGTTTGAAATATCGGATTTAAAGACCAGTTTAAAGTTGGCGTCATACTTATACAGCTCATTACCAGCCATGATTACAACACCGTCATCCACACTTCGTTCTACTTGATAGGGAACAGCTTTCATTGCTTTGTATTCAGCCGCGCTGATTTTGGCAGCAAAGGGCACCGGGCGGGTGGATTTTTTATCAGAAGCTTTAAACATGGGTACTTCCTTTTGCGCCACTGCGCACAGGCAATACACGAGTAAAAAACTTAAGAGGGCAGTCTTCTTTAAGATCATAGTTTAAGAGGTTAGGTTACGAGTTTGGTTTGGTAAGTATAGTTATTTTGTCAATGTGATCGAAGAGAGCTAATTAAATAGTCAGGGAAAATTTGTATTTATTCAAGCCAGAATAGTATAAGTCTTTATGAATTGACTAAGTAAACCAATGAATTTTTCAGTCCTATATAGATAGAATTTAATTTTAGATAATATGTTTAAAAAGTCGTTTGCAATATTTTTATGCCTTACCATTTCGTCCCTTCAACTCTTTTCACAAGTTGCTGTAACGATCGATGCTTCGATTAGCACTACACCGATATCACCTTACATTTATGGAAGAAATAATTCTTTGTCTAGTGATCCGGGCAGCACCTTTGTTATTAACTGGATGCAGTTAAAAGATGCAGGTGTCACGATGTTTCGAGAAGGCGGTGGGAACAACGCAACTAAATATAATTGGAGGAGAAAATTATCCAGTCATCCCGATTGGTATAATAATGTTTATGAGCATGACTGGGATCTTGCCGCTTCATCGCTGCAATCAAATATTCCGACTGCTCAGGGCATGTGGTCTTTTCAATTGATAGGAAAAGCTGCTAAAACTAAGGACGCCAATTTCAACGATTGGGGTTTTAATGGTTCGACGTGGTGGAATGGAGTGAACCAAAATCTTGCCGGTGGAGGCAAATCAAATCCGGCAACATGGGCAATGGTTACTAATCCCGCTACGGCCAGCACCAAAGCCGCTCAAGAAGGTGACATTAATCAATACCTTCAAGACTGGACGGCTGATTCAACCACGCTGATTCTTGATCATTGGTTTAATAAACTGGGA
>DASYTA010000425.1:0-8705 GCA_036002745.1 Cyclobacteriaceae bacterium
ATCAATTGCTTCAGCGAATCAATCCCAATCTTCACGTGCAAGTCAACATAATTGGAGGTAACGGCATGATCGCTTTTCTCCGTTTTTATACCTTCAGCAAACATCGGCTGGTCGGAGACTAACAACAAGGCACCGGCTGGAATTTCATTATAGAACGCGGTAGAAAAAATGGTGGCTGTCTCCATGTCGATGGCCATCGCACGAACTTTTACTAAATATTCTTTAAAGTGTTCATCCCATTCCCATACTCTGCGGTTAGTAGTGTAAACGGTTCCTGTCCAGTAGTCTTGATTGTAATCGCGAATGGTAGTGGAGATTGCTTTCTGTAAAGCGAAAGCCGGCAATGATGGTACTTCAGGAGGAAAGTAGTCGTTCGATGTTCCTTCTCCGCGAATGCCGGCAATCGGTAAGATCAAGTCACCTAACTTGTTTTTCATTTTCAGTCCACCACATTTACCGAGGAACAGACATGCTTTAGGTTCAATAGCTGTAAGGCAATCCATAATAGTAGCGGCATTCGGGCTGCCCATGCCAAAGTTGATGATCGTAATTCCCTCAGCTGTGGCGCTGAGCATGGCTTTGTCTTCACCCTCAACCTTCACGTTATGCCACTCGGCAAACTTGCGCACGTAATTATCAAAGTTGGTGAGCAGAATATATTCACCAAATGATTTCAATGGAACACCTGTATAACGCGGCAGCCAGTTCTCAACAATTTCTTTTTTCGTCTTCATGACTATGATTTATTTGATTCGATAATACTGAATGTAATTTAATAACTGTCAACTATTCTTTTTCAATTTCCCTTTGAGACTTGCTAAATCATTTTTACCTACTTTTAAACCGATGTACAAACTCAACCTTCCGGAAATCAATCCTTCGTTGAAAAAGGAGAATGGCAAAGTATTAATTTTTGACGGCATTAGAAAAAAATACATCGTACTCACACCGGAAGAATGGGTACGGCAACACTTTATTCATTATTTGATAACAGAATTAAAATATCCTAAATCACTTTTTAGAATTGAAGGAGCCTTAACCTACAACAAACTTCAGAAGCGATCGGATATTCTGGTCTTTGATCGGAATGGAAAGGCCTGGATGCTGATCGAATGCAAATCACCCACCATCAAATTAAATCAGAAAGCTTTTAACCAAGTGGCTGTCTACAACATGACTATCGGAGCAAAGTACATCGCAGTGACGAACGGCATGGCGCACTTTTGTTTCGAAGCGGGTCAGCCAGGCGTGGAGCCAAAATTATTGGAAAAGTTTCCTGAGTTTTAAATATAAGTTTGCGGACGCAATATAAACCTCTCTATTTACTTCTTAAGACTTAGCACTTAGAACTTACAACCTACAACTTTTGATGACTTCCATAGAAAAACTTAAACATACTTTCAACCTTCTTCAACTTGAGCGTCAAGCCGATCTGGAACAGTATCGCCAGAAGGTGTTGATGCGTTCGCTGAGTCAACGTGTGAAAGAAGGAGTGACGTGGTATCCTGTTCGCTTGTTGAAAGATTACATTGGCACAGGCGAGCGTGTAATGATTGAAATAGAAAAAACAAATTCAATTGATCAGCCCCATTCTTTTCAAAGTGGAAAGGTGGTGAGTTTGTTCACGAATGCATCCGGTAAACCAGAGAAGCAGCATGTGAACGGAGTAATCAACTATGTGCGTGATAACATGATGGCTGTCACATTGAATGGAGATGATCTTCCAGATTGGATTGATGATGGTTCTCTCGGTGTGGATGTGATGTTTGACGAGATGAGCTATCGCGAGATGGACTATGCACTGAAGAAAGTGATGGAGGCTGAAGACAACAGAGTGGCGGAGTTGAGAGAAATTCTCTTGGGTGAAAGAGTTCCAAGTTTCAAGTTACAGGATGCGAGTAGTCAACAACCTGTAACTACTTTGTTAAATGATAGTCAACTTGCCGCGGCGCAAAAAATAAATAGAGCGGCTGACGTTGCTTTCATTCACGGCCCACCAGGTACTGGCAAGACGACCACAATTGTTGAGGCAATTCGATTTACGATAAAAGCAGAGCGACAGGTTTTAGTTTGTGCTCCAAGCAATGCGGCGATTGATCTGCTCGTAGATAAGTTGAGCCAACAAGGATTGAAAGTGTTGCGCATCGGTCATCCAGCGAGAGTAACGGAGCAGTCGTTGAGCAAAACGATAGACGCACAAATTGCTGAACATCCTCACTTTAATGAATTGCGCTCCTTGCGAAGAAAGATGGAACAAGTGCGGCATCAGGCTGGGCAATACAAAAGGAATTTTGGTTACGCAGAAAAAGAGCAACGAAGATTGCTGAGAGAAGAGGCTAAAGCACTAAAGGCCGATGCTGATATGCTGGAGTTTTATATCATCAACGATCTGTTGAACAACACCGAAGCTGTTTGTTGTACGTTGGTGGGTTCATCACATCCGGTGCTGCGTGGGAGAAAATTTACAACTGTATTTATTGATGAGGCAGGACAGGCTCTTGAGCCAGCCTGTTGGATTCCTCTTTTAAAATCGCAGCGAGTGATTTTTGCAGGCGATCATTGCCAACTTCCTCCAACCATCAAATCGCAAGATGCCGCTAAGCAAGGATTGGCTAAAACACTTTTCGAAAAAGGAATTGAAAAATTTCCTGGATTTGCTTCGATGCTTCAGGTTCAGTACCGTATGCATGAATCAATAATGGAATTTCCATCCAGATATTTTTATGAGAACCAATTGATCGCTCATGATTCGGTAAAGAACGAGTTACTTCGGCCTTACGAGCAGCCCATTGAATTTATCGATACAGCAGGGAGTGGCAATACTGAAAAGCAAGATCCGGAAACGTTGAGTCGTTATAACGAAGGAGAAGCGGATTTATTAATTCAGCAAGTTGAGAAACTGGTGGAATCCATTGGAAGTTCGGCTTGGTTGGACGAAGGAATTACGATGGGCATTATCACGCCTTACAGCGCACAGGTCGATAAACTTCGACACCTAGCAGAAAGTTCAGCTATTCTAGAACCTTTGCATAAGTTGATCTCCATCAATACTGTAGACGCCTTTCAGGGACAAGAGCGAGATGTAATAGCGATCTGTTTCGTTCGTAGTAATGAAAAAAGCGAAGTAGGTTTTTTGGCCGACATCCGAAGAACGAATGTGGCCATGACACGCGCCAGAAAAAAACTTATCCTGATTGGCGACAGTGCCACTTTGGGTGCTCACGAATTTTATTCCGAATTGATTGAGTTTCTGCAGCAAAAGGGATTTTATAAAAGCGTGTATTCTTTGTAATTTTATCTCGATGAAGAATGATTTAATCCTTCATACTCTTAATTCGTAAATCGTAATTTTTATACATATGAAATCACTACTTATTTTCTTTCTGGTTTTGAGTGCCGGAGTGTTTTCGGCCTTCGCGCCTAATCAACTATTTAACACATCGCTCACTGTTACAGTGCGAGATGAATTAGGTAACACACAGGATAGTGTGTCAGTGCGTCTTTTTCTTAAAGAAGCAGATTTTACAAAAGAAGAAAATTCAATAGCTGAGGCTACTACAGACAAGAAAGGCGTCTGTCATTTTAAAAAAATTAAACCAGAATCCTATTATATTCTTGCGCGCAAGGGTGATAAAGATAATACTGGCGGTGGCGAGAAAATAGGTAAGCTAGAAAATGGTAAGTTCAATAAGATAACGATCATTATCCAGTAGAGGATGGATCGTAAGTCACTCGTCGGGATGCTGCAATCCTATATCTCTGATTTTGCCGAGGAACAGAAATTTGTTTCTTCTTTTCTTGAATTACTTACTCATCAAGATTGTTTTCAACGCACGCATTTGCCTGGGCATATTACAGGTTCCGCCTGGATTTTAAATAAGGAAAAAACGCGAACATTATTGGTGCATCACGCCAAGTTGAACAAATGGGTGCAACCAGGAGGCCATGCCGATGGTGAAGAAAACATTTTAAACGTTGCCTTAAGGGAAGCGGAAGAAGAAACGGGCTTGAAGAATTTTAAGCCCTCCGGAAAAATTTTTGACGTAGATATTCATTTGATCCCTGAGAGAAAAGATTTCCCTGAACATTTCCATTACGATATTAGATTCCTTGTGGAAGCAAACGATCAAGAGCAAATTATTGTGAGCGAGGAATCGCACGATGTGCAGTGGATAGATTTAAATGAATTAGAAAAATTCACCACCGAACGATCGGTATTGAGAATGAAAGAGAAGCTCTCGCTCATTCATTCGTCTCTTTGAAATATGGCGGAGATAGGCAAGGACATTTCAAAAGCCGCCTCAATACTAAGGCAAGGAAAACTGGTAGCCATCCCAACGGAAACTGTTTATGGATTAGCAGCCAATGCGCTTGATGTTAATGCTGTCACTAAAATTTTCGTCGCGAAGAACAGACCTTATTTTGATCCATTGATTGTGCACGTTCAAAGTGCCGACGCGGTAAAAGAATTTGCAGAGAAAATTCCGGAGTGGGCATTTGAGTTAATGAAACGATTTTGGCCTGGACCACTCACCTTACTTCTGCCAAGAAAAAATATTGTTTCTGATCTTGTTACTGCAGGCCTTGATAGGGTTGGGCTTCGTTGCCCTGATCATGCGATGACGTTGGAATTATTGCGCTCACTTTCATTCCCGCTTGCAGCGCCAAGTGCGAATCCTTTTGGTTACGTAAGTCCGACCATGCCTCAACACGTCAATGATCAATTGGGTAATGCGATTGAATATATTCTCGATGGCGGTGAGTGCAAGGTGGGAGTTGAGTCGACCATTGTCGGTTTTGAAGATAGCACACCGGTCATTTATCGGTTAGGAGGACTTCGTGTTGAAGATATCGAATCTGTCACAGGGCCAGCCAAAGTGATGACGACTTCCGTTTCTAATCCTCAAGCTCCGGGTCAGTTGCAAAGTCACTATGCTCCAAGAAAGAAAGTGCTCATCGGTGATATTAATGAGTTGTTAAAAGATTATGATAGAGTTGGAGTTTTGTCGTTTCAAAAAAAATATTTGTCAGGGAAAATCGGAAAGCAAATTATACTAAGCCCAGCTGGAAATTTAGAGGAGACTGCACAAAAACTTTTTTCTTCTTTGCGTGAATTAGACAAAAGTGACGTGGATATTATTCTAACGGAACTTGTTCCTGATATCGGTTTAGGGAGAGCAATTAATGATAGGCTGAGAAGAGCAGCAACTTGATACTGGATTCTGGTTGCTAGAATCTAGCGTTCGAACATCAAGTATCTATAATCGAGAATCATTTTGTAATTTGATATCTCGTACCTCGTAATTCGTACTTTTATATTTATGAAAAAAATCTTGATTCTTACCGGCGGCGGTGATTGTCCTGGCCTTAATGCGGTAATTCGTGGAATCGCGAAGCGCGCCCGCAAAGAAAAGGACTGGGAAGTGTATGGAAGCATTGAAGCATTCAATGGAGTGTTCAGCGAACCGCAAGAAATTATTAAGTTAACATCTAAGGTTACAGCGGGCATCCATGTGAAAGGCGGTACAATCTTGAAAACAACCAACAAAGGCAACCCAATTAAATTTCCTGTTCCACAACCGGATGGATCTTTCAAATTTATCGATCGGTCAGACGAGTTGGTAAAAAAATTAAAGGATCTTGAATTTGATGCGGTGATTAATATTGGTGGAGATGGCTCTCAAAAAATTTCAAAGGTGCTGTACGACAAAGGTATTCCTATGATCGGAGTCCCTAAAACCATCGACAATGATCTGTCGGCTACCGACATGACGTTTGGTTTTCAAACTGCAGTACAAATCGCAACCGACAGTTTCGATAAGTTAGTTACTACCGCGGAAAGTCATCATCGTGTGATGATCATGGAAGTGATGGGCCGAGATGCCGGATGGATTGCATTGCACACAGCAGTTGCCGGTGGCGCAGAGATCTGTTTGATTCCCGAGATTCCTTACGATGTAGATAAACTTGTTAAACGCATTGATGAGCGATATTTCAAAGGACGTGGATTTGTGAATATTGTTATTTCAGAAGGCGCAAAGGCTAAAGCAGGAAGCGTTACCGCGAGTGCTGGAGAAAGGGGATCGGAACATGTGCGGTTGGGAGGAGTAGCTTATCAGCTTTCGAAGCAACTAAAGGATGCAGGTTGTAAAGCAGAGATAAGAGAGACGGTGTTGGGCCATGTGCAACGAGGTGGTACGCCTTCAGCATTTGATCGCGTGCTAGCTTCAGCGTTTGGTGTAAAAGCTTTTGAACTTGTTCTTGAAAAGAATTTTGGAAGAATGGTATCACTAAAAAATAACATGGTCACTTCAGTAACATTGGATGAGGCAACCAAAGAACCCAACTTTGTAAGAAGAGATACTTATTTAGTACAAGCAGCGAAAGGATTGGGAATTAGTTTTGGTGATTAAAAAAAATAAATTGATTCAAATGAAAAAGGCTGCCCAATTTGAGCAGCCTTTATTTTTATAGGAGAATACTATCCACCAATTTTACTGGTGGCAAAGAAAAATATGTTTCGACTAACAGTTTGCCCCGGATTGCTGCGAAACTGTTGGGTATAACCACTATACCCGCCTATGTAAGCATACCCATCGTCATTATCCAGCTCTATGAATGGATAGAAATCAAATGTTTGGGTTACTTGATAAAAAGCGGTGCTAGTTGTAATTGCATAAGTTGTGGGATTATAAACCTTGAGAGTTGGATGAGTGCTTCCAGTTGAATTTGTTGACGACAGGTAAGTGTAGTTATCCTGCACATGAATAAGATTACCTCCACCTCCATTACCAACTCCTGAGATAGCCCCAATGGTAGTTCCCGGATTGTTTTGGAAAGAAGGTACTGCCATGGTGTACTTTCCAGTAGCATCAATGGTGGCAAACGCTGTTAGACCAGTGTACGTAATTGAAATAATATCACCGGGCAGATATTGATAGGTGTTGCCATTATTGTAGCTGTAAGGATTGGGATCGTAGTAGTTGCTTACATAAGTGGGATAACCATAAATAAAGTTAATGCCCGTCAACGTAGTAAGGTTCGTAAAGCTAATTTGCGTTCCACTTGGAGGAGCAAAATATTGATTTTGTGCAAAGTCAGCACCAAGGTAATTATCAGAGTAATGGGTGCCATGGTATGGACCGTTGGGGCTGATAAAAGTCAAATAACGGGCCGCATCGGTTGACTTGTTGTATAGTCGACCTAGTGTATCGTCCATTACGGATTTGTTGATATACAACTGGCCAGTATAGGTAGTTACATTTTTACCAGAGGTTGGTAATATCAATACGTTGGTAGATGCATTGAAAGATGATCCCATGTTGCCTGAGCCTGAGGTAACTTTATACGTTAGTGACCCGCCACAATCACAATAGTTACCCATGTCAAAAATTATTAAGTCGCCGGTTTGATACCCTGCACCTGGGTTAATGATGCTTACCGATGGAGAGTTTCCATAACTTCCAAAAGTGAAATTAAATGTAGCCCCTGAACCAGATCCCGTTGTGCTTGTCGGTGAAAGGTTATAGTAGGTATTGTAGGAATCTGAAAAATTAGAGTTGATAAAGGAAACTGAACTTATGCCACCAACATTATTATAGTTTGGATTGAAATATGTAGTGTAACTGCTGCCTGTGTAACCTGGAGCTTTGATAGTCACAGTTGCTAATCCTGCTACATAGAGGTTGTTAAAAATCGCACGACCATCAGCACTTGTTGCTGTGTAAGTTTGTCCATTAGAGTAAACGGTAACGGTGGCTCCATCAACCCCGTTGGTCTTACAATCTTTACAAGTGCGATCGCCATAATAATTCATTCCAGTTATCGAATTTCCACCATCAACCAGGTAGACGGTGTATTGTACGGATTGGGAATAATTTCCGTATCCGTTGGCAGCAGCTTTTAAACTGTCGTCTGTGGATTGAAATTTTGCCAACTGAATTTTCAAAGTATTGTCCTTTGCATTTACCGTTACCAGTTTAGTGTTGAGCGTGTTAATCAAAGCGACAAGCGAGTCGGCTGACTTTGTGTTGTTGACTGGTGTTAGAATATTGTCTTTGCAACTTGGTAGCAAGCCAATGACCAAGAGCAATGAGAAGTATAAAAATTTATTGAAGGTCTTCATAATCTATTATTTTATATAGGTTATTTCAAAGTTCCATTATAGAAAAACGGCCAGGCTGCTGTAAGCGAAGTGGTCTGCAAGGAAGTCCATGAGAACCCGCCCACATTACCATTACGATATATGTAAGTGGATACATAGGTTGGGGTTAAAGGGCTAGAACCTTTTATAATGTGTGGCAGTCTTCCATCGGTATATTGAGTAAAATCATGAGTGAATTCACCAAAGTCAATTATAAACCCAAACACGTTGGCCGAGTTAGTATAAGTGTTAGCGTTGCTAATATCTGTAGCAGGGAGCTTAACGGTATACACTCCATTTGTTCCTGCGGTAGCAGTCCACACGGTATTTTCATAGGTTACACTCACTACCTGACCGTTTCCGGTTTGACCATTACCAATACTCGCCCCTGTGAACCCGAGCGGAACAGCGTAGGAGATATAACTACTACCATTTCCATCTAAGAATGAATACTGATTGAGACTGACTGTAATTGGTTGTGTGGTAACAGCACTGTAGCTTGTAAAGGGACTATTTGGGTTCGGTCCTGCCGGCAGAGCCAAAAGAGGATTACTGGCCGGAG
>DASYTA010000426.1:0-9676 GCA_036002745.1 Cyclobacteriaceae bacterium
AATCGTAAACTCCATAGTTAATTAGTAATGTATATGGGCTTTAGTTGATGGTTTCATGAAAGTTACTAAAAAAATCCTAATTGACTGAGATTCAATGGGGATAAAGTCATTTTCGATGATTTTAGGACCTATTTGTTAGAATCGGACAAAGTTAGGTTTTTGGGCCAACACAAATAGTTTTTTTTCACGATTTTGCTCATCGCCTGAATAGTTGGCAAGTCACTCGCTTCTTCCATGTCTAAAACTTTTCCGTTTTTCATTAAGATGCTGATGGACTGTCCACCCGAAATGTAGGCTTCGTTGCTTACTGTGCCATGAGCAAAAAGATAATTAGCATCATTGCGCAGCACACCAAATGATTTGTGGATTTCCAATCTTACTTTTTCAATTTTCGATTTTTTGACTGGCGTTGTTGTCAATTGAATCTGAAACAGATCTCGCTGCAAAAGGCGATTACATAATCCCGAGAGAATTGCGTCTTGATGGTTGCGCCAAAGTTTGATTGATCCCCAGATATCATTGTCGTCCAGCTGGCCAAATGTTTCCAATGCTTCCGGTTGGTGAGTAAATTCGCTAAGTGAAAATTTGTTTTTCAAAAACCAAAGTAAAGCTTCACTACCATTTATTTTTTCTCCGGCTTGCGCCAAGTATTGAGCCCGCCTTACAATGTTCACCATCATGCGTTCGGCACTTACGGCTGTTTTATGAAGATAGACTTGCCAATACATGAGCCTGCGTGCCTGCAAAAAACTTTCAATGCTGAAGATTCCTTTTTCTTCCACTACTAAATGATCATCGTATACATGAAGCATGGCAATAATACGATCAATGCCGATAGTCCCTTCCATCACACCTGTGAAAAAGCTATCGCGTTTTAGGTAATCTAATCGGTCGATATCCAATTGGCTGCTTACCAACTGGTGAAAGAATTTGCGCGAATAGCTGTTTCGAAAAATTTTTAAGGCAAGATCGAGCGTTCCATGAAATTCTTTGTTCAATGCCCTCATAAATAAATAGGAGAGACTTTCATGATGAATGCCCGGTAGCAAAGTTTCTTCTAGCGAATGAGAAAGCGGTCCGTGACCTATATCGTGGAGTAAGATGGCAGTTTGAGCGGCTTCGAATTCTTCTTTACTGATTTCAATATTTTTCTTTCTTAAACTTTCCAATGCCCGCCCCATCAAATGCATCGCTCCGATGGCGTGGTGAAACCGCGTATGTACCGCTCCTGGATAAACAAAATCGCTAATCCCTAATTGCCGTATAAAACGTAGGCGTTGAAAGTAGGGATGGGAGATCAAATCGAAGATCAGCGGACTTGGAATGGAAACAAATCCATAGACAGGATCGTTGATGATTTTGTTCTTGTTCAAAGGACGAAGAGTGATTGAAGTTTAAATCGTAAATTAGATTTTTAATATATGCAAAGGTACACTATTCTTTGGGCTGATGATGAGATTGATCTTCTCAAACCTCACATCTTATTTCTTCAACAACGTGGGTATGACATCACTCCGGTCAATAATGGATCGGAGGCGGTTGAACTCTGTGAAGCAAAACATTTTGATGTAGTCTTTCTGGATGAGCACATGCCGGGAGTGAGTGGACTCGAGGCTCTCAATCTGATCAAAAATAATAAGCCCAACCTTCCTGTGGTGATGATCACCAAAAATGAAGAAGAAAAAATTATGGAGGAGGCTATTGGTGCCAAGATTGAAGATTATTTAATCAAGCCGATCAACCCTAGTCAGATTTTGCTAGCTGTGAAGAAAATACTGGATAACAAACGGCTCGTTATTGAAAAGACAAACCTCAGTTATCAACAGGAGTTTGGAAAGATTAGTATGGCTTTGCTCGATAACATGAATCACGAGCAGTGGGCCGACATTTATAAGAAGCTAGTGTATTGGGAACTGCAACTGGAAGAAGTTGATAATCGTGGCATGGCCGATATTCTCGACAGCCAGAAGGTCGATGCCAACACAAACTTCTGTCGCTTCATAAGAAAAAATTACGAGAGCTGGCTCAATAATCCCAATGTTGATAGGCCGTTGCTTTCGCATCAACTCATGAAGAAAGTTGTATTCCCTGAGTTGTCGACAACGCAATCCACGTTCGTCATCATTATCGACAATCTTCGGTATGATCAATGGAAAACAATAGAACCGATTGTTTCAGAATTGTTTAACATCGACAGAGAAGAAACCTACTATTCCATTTTGCCAACTACTACAGCTTATGCCCGAAACTCTATTTTCTCAGGAATGTTGCCTTCGGATATGGTGAAAGCTCATCCTGACCTTTGGGTAGGAGAAGAAGATGATGAAGGAAAAAATAATTTCGAGGATGAGTTTTTAGCGCGACAGTTGAAAAGGAATAACCTAAATATAAAATTCTCTTACAATAAGATTAAACAACTTGAGGAAGGTCGTGATCTTGCAGACTCAATCAACAATCTCTACGGTAATGCATTGAATGTAATCGTTTACAATTTTGTGGACATGCTTTCGCACGCGCGCACCGATATGGCAATGATCCGCGAGCTTGCTCCCGATGAATCAGCTTATCGATCGATCACCAAATCATGGTTTATTCATTCACCACTGCTTGAGATTTTAAAAAAAATATCTGAGAAAAAAACAAAAGTGATCATCACTACCGATCATGGCACGATTCGAGTGAAACGGCCCTTTAAAATTATAGGCGACAAAAATGTGAATTCGAACCTGCGCTATAAGCAAGGGAAAAACCTAGGTTATGAAGGAGATAAAGTGATGGAAGCACCAAAGCCTGAACGTTTTTTTCTTCCTAAACAAAATGTTTCCACTTCTTATGTTTTTGCAATTGAAGATCAATTTTTTGCCTACCCCAACAATTACAATTACTACGTTAACTTTTATAAAGACACCTTTCAGCATGGTGGAGTAAGCCTGGAAGAGATGATTATCCCTATAATTTCACTATCTTCGAAGAATGTCTGAAGTAGTCTCGGCCGATCAAGAGATCGTGTTTTTGCAGAATGAAATTAGAGAAGTAGCAAAAAAACTGATAAAAGCTGGTAGTGGCTTTTCAGTTTGGGCTTTGCACGGAGAAATGGGAGCCGGCAAGACAACCTTGGTTAAGGCTTTAGTTGCAACACTGGGTGTACATGAAACCACAGCGAGCCCGACTTTTTCGATAGTTAATGAGTATCACGGTAAGAATAGCAGCCCCATTTATCACTTCGATTTTTACCGGATCAAAAACGAATCAGAAGCTTTCGATATTGGAACAGATGAATATTTTGACTCTGGAAATTTATGCCTGATCGAATGGCCCGAAAAAATCTCAACACTGCTGCCTTCCACTCATTTTGAAATTCAACTAGAAATTATTGACGAACAGACCCGTTTAATCCGTTACCGAAAACATGCCTGATAAAAAGAAAAGTGGTTTCGAAGCGCTGGCAAAAACCAGCTTATCACCGCAAGAACAATTAGTGAAAGTAAAACAAGGAAAGCATTCCTTCTTTATCGGCTTACCTAAAGAAATCGCCTTACAAGAGAATAGAATTAGCCTCACACCCGATGCAGTTGCATTGCTCGTGAACAATGGCCATGAAGTGTGGGTGGAAAGTAATGCTGGTGCAGGAAGTAAATTCACCGATCGCGCTTATAGCGAAGCGGGAGCAAAAATTGTTTATTCTCCGCAAGAAGTATACAAGGCGGACTTCATCTTGAAGATCGAACCGCCCACAATGGAAGAACTAGAATATTTCAAACCGGGACAGACTTTGATCTCGGCTTTACAGATGGGCTATCTCAGTGAAGAGCGCGTGCAAGCCTTGCTAAGAAAAAAAGTTACTTCATTGGCTTATGAGTTTATTGAAGACAAAGTGGGTGGCATGCCCATCATCCGGGCGATGAGTGAGATTGCAGGAAGCACCGTCATGCTCATTGCGGCAGAATATTTGAGTACGGTAAAAAATGGCAAAGGAATTATTTTGGGTGGAATCACCGGAGTTCCACCAACAAAAGTTGTCATCATCGGTGCCGGTACTGTTGCGGAGTACTCTGCTCGCGCCGCACTCAGCTTAGGAGCTGAGATACAAGTATTCGACAATCATCTTTATAAATTGAGGAGGATCAAGCACACGCTTGGTCATCAGTTTTATACTTCTACTATTGATACAGTAACGTTGAGCGAGACATTAAAAACTGCAGACGTTGTTATCGGAGCATTGCGTGCAGAGAAAGGTCGCACTCGCCATGTAGTAAGTGAAGAGATGGTGAAGAACATGAAACCAGATTCATTGATTATTGATTTGAGTATCGATCAAGGTGGTTGTGTAGCAACTTCAGAGATCACTTCGCATGCCAAACCAGTTTTTAGAAAATATGATGTAATTCACTATTGCGTACCCAATGTTGCATCGCGTGTTGCCAATACGGCTACCACAGCATTGAGTAATATTTTTACACCAACGATTTTACGCACCGCGGAAGAAGGTGGAATTGAGGAGATGATTTTTGCTCATAAGTGGTTTATGAAAGGGGTGTATACATACAAAGGAAACCTGACTAACGAATCCATCGCACGTAAGTTTAAGATGAAATTCAAAAATATCGAGTTGCTAATGGCGGTAAGAGTCTAGACTTAAGAAAAGATAGACTGCTATTAACCTTCTTCATTCAATTTTGAACTACTACATCGTAAATTATAAAGCATTTAGTTGATTTAGGCTCATTTGCCAACCAAAGGTCTGTCAAACTTCAACTGTAAGACTACTTTTTTTCAATTCTTAAATGCATTAATTTAAGTGTTAATCTTGTCTGTGAGAATAACAATCTTGGCCATATTTATTGGCTCAGCTATCTCCTTAGCTGGCCAGGTAAGCAACCTCAAATTTGAGCACATCGGTGCTGAGGCAGGCCTTTCTCACAGTAATATCTTAGCCATTTTACAAGACAGTAGAGGTTTCATGTGGTTTGGTACCCGAGACGGACTGAATAGATATGATGGTTATAAATTCACTGTGTTCAGAAATAAGAGTGACGATTATACCACCATCGTCAATGATCAGGTTAATGACCTACTCGAGGATAAAGACGGCAACATTTGGATAGCCACACTCAACGGGTTGGATATGTTTGACTGGAAACAAGAAAAGTTTATTCATTACTATAAACTGATGGACCCAATTGTAGATCAGGGAAATATTATTCATACCATCTCACAGGATCATGAAGGAAATATTTGGATTGGTACTGCAGGTAGCGGCATGTTTATGCTAGATAGGGAGACAAAAAAAATTACATCTTATTTGCATAACGCGAACGGTTCAAACTCCATCCTAAGCAATTCGGTAAATGATGTGCTGGAAGATTCGGAAAATAATTTGTGGATCAGTACTGTTTCAAATGGCATTAGTCTTTTTAATCGTAGTCAAAATTCTTTCAAGCATTTTCATCATAACCCTAACGATGATAAATCGCTGGCTTCAGACAAGGTGGAGGTTCTTCTGCAAGACAGAAAAAAAAGAATTTGGGTTGGTACACGGAATGGATTAGATCTATTTGAAGGAAACGGCTTCAGGCATTTCAAGAATGACCCCCGCAATCCTAATAGTATTGGTGGAAACGTGATCCAATGCCTAGAGGAGGATAAGGCTGGTAACCTTTGGATAGGAACAGAGAATGGGGGCCTAAGTATTTTGAATCTTGAAACTCAAAATATTTACAACTACAGTTATGACGACATTGACAGGCTGAGCCTGAACAGTAATTCTATCTGGTCTCTTTATCATGATCAGCAAGGCAACATGTGGATAGGAACATTTAGCGGAGGAATTAATTTTGTGAATCATCAATCAAGTAAATTTACCCACTACCGACATTCCAGTTCCCCAAGCAGCATAAGTCACAACAACATTTGGTCAATTTTCGAAGATTCGAAGAAGAACCTTTGGGTGGGCACTGATGGTGGAGGACTTAATTTATTTGACCGACAGCACGGCACTTTTAAAGCTTTCAAAAGTGGAGTGCCTAATCGCAGTATTTCTGGTAATTACGTTTTGTCAATTGCAGAGGATAATCACGGGAATATATGGATGGGCACTTGGGGAGATGGCATAACCGTATTCAACAAAGAGAAAAACACCTACAAGTATTTTCAATTTGACGCTAACAATCCCAAGGGAATAAGCTCCTCGAATATTTGGTCTATCTATAAAGACAGCAAAGGGAGGATGTGGATAGCGACTTACAGCGGAGGCGCAGATCTTTACGATGAAAAAACAGATAGCTTCTTACACTTTAGAAATGATCCACAAAATGCGACAACCCTATCCCACAATACAGTAAATGTTTTTTTAGAGGATAAGAAGGGCAACATTTGGATTGGAACTAATGGTGGATTAAATCTTTTGAATAAAGATGAAAAATCGTTTACACGGTTTTTCTCAAATTATGAAACCAATTCCTTTATCAGTCAGCGCTTGTATAGTTTACAAGAAGATCAGTTGGGAAACATTTGGCTCGGAACTGAAAACGGTCTAAAATATTTTGATACAAATTCTTATCGTTTTAAAAATTATACCAAGGCCGATGGATTACCAGGCAACAATGTTCAGGGTTTGCTTCTGGATGATAAGAACAATTTGTGGATGAGTACCAACAATGGCGTCTCGAAATTTGATCCAATCAATAAGACATTCATCAATTTTAGCATTAGCGATGGACTTCAATCTATTGAATTTAGAAAGGGAGCTTGCAAAAGCTATACAGGTCAAATGTATTTTGGTGGAACGGAAGGACTAAATGAATTTATTCCAGAAAGAATTACGGTTGAAGATTTTGAAGCACCAATACTACTAACGAGTCTCGAAATATTTAATAAGCCCGTGCCCATAACTCAAGATAAAACAAGTGCTCTCTCTGAATCTATAATACTATCCAAAGAAATAAATCTTTCCTATAAAGATATTGAATTCACTATTCATTTTGCTTCACTCAATTACACCAACCCGGAGTTGAAGAAATATTCTTTTATGCTCGAAGGTTTTGATAAAAACTGGAATGATTTGAGTTATGCTCACTCAGCTACCTACACTAACCTTGATCCTGGTCGCTACACTTTTAAAGTAAGAGGATTAAATAGCGTCGGCATCCAGTCGGATAAGACGTTAGCACTACAGATAAACATCAGACCTCCTTTTTGGAAAACATGGTGGTTTAAAGTCCTTGCTTTTTTAGCTGCGGCTTCTTTGATTCTTCTGGTAATATATTTACGTGTACGAAGAATGAGAAATTTGAACCGTGAATTGGCAGAGGCTGTGGAAAAGAAAACCAGTGAGATAAACGCTCAAAACAAAATGTTAAATCTGCAGCGTGAAGAACTGGCGGCTCAGAATGAAGAACTCAAGCAAAGCCAGGAGGAAATATCTGCGCATCGTGATATAATAGCGAAGCAAAATCAAAATCTGGAGGCGGAAGTTGCTAAGCGAACACAAGAGTTACTCGATTATAACCAACAGTTAGAACAGTTTGCATTTATTTCGGCTCACAACCTGCGTTCACCCGTTGCCCGAATTTTAGGCCTCGGTCAATTGCTTGACCTCACAAAAGGGAAAAAAGATGATCGCGATGAAATATATCCGAGACTTGTTCAGACTACTCGAGAGCTAGACGGCGTAGTAAGAGACCTCAACACTATCCTGGAGTTGAAAAAAAATAGCGAAGCGTACACAGTTGTTGATCTTCAAACAGAAATAGAAATCATCAAAGAAAATCTCGAAAATGAAATTTCTATAACACGAGCTGAAATCACAACTGATTTTACGCAAGCACCAAATCTTCGGGCTGTTAAACCTTATTTAGATAGCATTCTTTATAATCTGATAACCAACGCGATTAAATACCGACATCCCGATCGAAGCCCCATCATTTCTCTTAAAACTGAAAAGCTGGAGTCTGAAGTCTGTTTAATTGTGAGCGACAATGGTTTGGGAATTGATATGAATCTGTATCAAGACAAACTTTTTAATCTTTATAGCCGCTTCCATTTTCATGTGGATGGCAAAGGCATGGGATTATATTTGGTGAAAGCACATTTAGTAGCCATGGGTGGAAGGATAGAAATCCAGAGTGATGTAGAAAAAGGCTCAACCTTCAGGGCATACTTTAGAGCTTAACTCGTCATCACTTTAAACTTTCTAATCTCTCTTGCAGTGATTTAATCTTTGTCTCCGCATCCGCTTTCTTTTTCCTCTCCAGTTCGATCACTTGTGGAGGCGCTCCACTTACAAACTTCTCATTAGAAAGTTTCTTCATCACTGAATTCAAAAAGCCTTGATTGTATTCGATCTCTTTTTGGATTTCTTCTTTCTCTTTGGCTGCATCTATTTTACCTTCCAGTGGGATATAAAATTCATCTGTGCCGACCATGAATGATGTGGCGTTTGCAATTTTTTCTTCAACAAAAGTTATTGAAGTTAGATTAGCGAGTTTTTTGATAACAGACGAGTAATCTAAAGTCCAACTTGAATTAGTTGATAATGGCAAGCTCTCCTTAGGAGAAATTCCTTTTGAATTGCGAATGTTTCGTACTTGAGTGACCACTTCAAAAGAACTTTCAACCTGACGTAGAAGCAAAGGATTGAAATTCTTTGCGGCTGGCCATGACGTCATCATAACACAATCTTCTATTTTTCTATCAATCAACTCATGCCACAATTCTTCTGTAATAAACGGCATGAACGGATGAAGCAATTTTAGAATCGATTCAAAAAATGAAATTGTCTTTTGATACGTAGCTTCATCAATTGGTTTCCCGAATTCAGGTTTGATGATTTCCAGATACCATGCGCAGAAATCATCCCATGTTAACTTATAAAGTGTATGCAATGCATCTGACATTCTGAATTTGGCAAAATGATCTTCCAATTCTGCCAATGTTTGATTCAACTTTGAATCGAACCACTCAATAGCGATTTTGTTTTCTTCCGACTGTGCATGAGTCGCTACTTCCCATCCCTTCACTAAGCGGAAAGCATTCCATATTTTATTTGCAAAATTTCTTCCTTGCTCGCAGAGTTTTTCATCGAACAACAAATCATTACCAGCGGCCGAACTAAAGAGCATTCCCGTGCGCACACCATCCGCTCCGTATTGTTTGATCAATTCCAAAGCGTCTGGAGAGTTGCCTAACGACTTAGACATTTTTCTTCCCAACTTATCACGAACCACACCCGTGAGATAAACATCTTCAAAAGGTTTCTTACCGGTATATTCAAATCCAGCAATAATCATACGCGCTACCCAGAAGAAAAGAATCTCCGGTGCGGTCACTAGTACTTTTGTCGGGTAGAAATAATTCAAGTCTTTGTTTTTGGCGACATCAATTTTTCCATCAATAAAATATTCATCCTTGAATCCATCAAACACTGCCATCGGCCAAAGCCATGATGAAGCCCAGGTGTCGAGCACATCCGAATCCTGCTTTATATCCTCAATTCGTAATTTTGAATTCTTAATTTGAAACTGCTTTAACGCTTCTTGTTCATTTTCGGCAACCACAAAATTTCCATCAGCATCATACCACGCCGGAATGCGATGGCCCCACCATAGCTGTCGGGAAATACACCAATCGCGCACATTGTCCATCCAGTAGCTGTAGGTGTTTTTGAATTTAGATGGAT
>DASYTA010000427.1:0-10410 GCA_036002745.1 Cyclobacteriaceae bacterium
GCTCATCATCCGTCATTTTGGTATCTACTGTTGGAGGTGGAGGCGTTGGTGCAGGGGGATTTGGATTTAATGGTTGTGCACTATCACTCTTCAACGCATCAAGACCTTTCGTGCCGAAGTAAAAAGCAATCATCATGAGAAAGGCATTTTTGACAAACTCAAAATGATCAGCAAGCACAGAATTTGTTTTGATTACTGATTCTTCGCCAAGTGAGCCTACCACCAAAGCGATTGCGGTTACTAGTAGCGTCAAAGCCAGCGTACCACGAACTGTTCCCGGAGGCAAGCCCATAGTTTCTTCACTATTGGGATTCTCGTTGGGTGTAGGTCCTGAGCCTGATGGGTCAATCTCCTGCTTGATACGATGGCGATCCCACTTATCATCCGACCAGCCCAAGTTGATATTATAGAAATAAATTGCCCATGCGTAATAGGCAACTAAGATGACGAGCCAACATATAATAATAGTGGCTGATAAGTTTTTCAAAAAGTTGTTACTACTCATCACAGTAACCACAGTACCAACCACTAGGAATAAAACTAGAATGGCTAAACTGGAGTATAAAATGATTTGACCTTGTTGCTGTTTGGACTTCTGAACTTCTGTCAATGGGACGTTAGACTTAATTCTTCTTATATAAATTAAAATGCCCGTGATAGCTATGATAGCCATTAAAGTAAGTCCAAGGATGAGAGTAGTGTTCATAGCATTCTTATTTAAGATTTAGCAACAACGGTTTGTTTTACTGGTGGAATAATTTGCTTGGACTTGTTCACAGGCTTCGGTGGATCCTTCGAATTTTCAACTTTGCTGAGCAGGTCGTGAAGTTTGTTGATTACTATTTTGCCCAGCTGAATGGCTGTTCCAGCGAGGCCGATCACATAAAGCCAGAGTTGATTTAACTCATCTGGATTCTTCAAAAGATAAATGATGAAGAAAGCGAGGATCGCGATCGCGGTAAGTAGAATTACCCGCTTCATCTAGTTTTGAATTTGCACGAAGTCTTTGTTCACCCATCCTTCAATTTGTGTCTTCACTCTATACCATCCGTTACTCTCTTCGAGAATCGTTACCGATTTCCCTTTGGGTAAAGGTGAGGCAATCATTGGACTATTAATACCGGCCCCATTTCTAATATTTAATTTGTCTGTGGTAATTACACCGGGCTCCGGAAATACAGGCTGCCCAATTTTCGCAGGAGCTGTTAATTGAGTTGGCGCGCCTGGTGCGAGTAGGTCGAACAAGGATTGCCATTGTACCGGATCAAAAGAGTCGGATGGAGAAAAACTTTTGGCGACTTGCCACTTTTCTAATGCTGCTTTGGACTTGTCACCCCACTTTCCATCCACCTGGATTGCTGTGTCTACTTTCTTGCGCAATTGATATTGCACAGCAGAAATCTTTGGCCCTAATTCAGAATACTTATTTGTCTTTGAAGCAGGCAGCATTTTCCAAAGTGCGTTAATGTCACCTAGAAAATAATTCAAATCAATCGCGGCATTGGTTCCCACTAATCCCGCTATGGTTCCTTTCTCGCTATACTGCCAAAAAGTGGGAGTCGACCACCCACCAAACGGAGGTGGATACGAAGACGCATAAGCACTTACCCACAAAGGATAAATAGCGAAACTTGAGGAATTGTTCAGACGAGTTTTGTCTTTCCAATACCAAGCGCCTGTGTAAATAATTGGATCAACTTTATATTTTGCTTTAACCGTATCAAGCCATGCTTTAATAAAAGTCTCGGTCGCATTCACGTCTATATTTTCAGATATATCTTCAATATCCAATACAGGGGGTAGATCATAATCACCGAGGGTAGGTCCGACCGAGTTGATAAATGCGTTAGCCTGCTCTTCACCAGTGTGAGAAAATCGAAGAAAGTGATAAGCACCCTTTAATAATTTCGTTTTGGCTATACCTTCATTGTGTATTCGGAACATAGGATCTTGCCGTATGCTTTCAGAAGCTTTTATAAACATAAATGCGGTGTTAGTGTCATTCAACAGTTCGTAGTTGCTGAACTTTTGATATGATGAGACGTCTATTCCGTTAAGCATAATTGAGTAATTAAAATAGAAATTTGGGGCAACAAATAACTCGTTGAAACTACTCTTTGAAAAAGTACCTTTCAACCGATAATTAGATTTAGGCAGAAGTAAACTAGAATATGGAGGGAATGGATTAGAATCTGGTAGTTAAGAAATGAATCATTTAAATTTCTTCCTCCCAAAATTCAGGGATACCAACGAAGTGTATGGGCTCGAATTTGTTACTAAACATGAAAATATAAATCAGCCTCTGCTTTTCTTCTTCGAATAAGTCCTTCAGCAATCGCTCCGTTTGAATGCACCCATCGCATAAACTCATCGCGTATCGTTGTGTCTACTGGGTTTTTATTTACTTTCATTCTTAATGTACTTTGCTTCAAGGCTGTTTCACCTAAGTTGTAAGCAAAGGAAACTAGTGCGCCAAATTGATTGGACGACAAGTCATCGCGCAGGAGCAAATCGATATTCGCTGATTTTTGAGAAATCTCATAGTGCAAAAAATTTTCGGCCTGAGCCTCAGTGATAGGAGGGTCGGTAAGAGCCACCATCTTTCCACGCAAGTAATAAGGTGGATATTTGATCGTACCATATCCAATTGTAAAAATTTCTGGCCTGTCGGCAGCACTATGATAAGGGTGAAGTACTAGGCCTTCAAAACTTTTTATGAGGTTGATGCAATTGGAATTGATCGTGATCATGAGTGACATACAATATTTTTTTTGGTGTCTGGCGTCTTATATGATCGTTATTTGAACAATGTTCCCTTTGAGAATTTTTACAGGCTTATCGGCTACTTTCAACCACATTATTACATTATCCTGGTAACTGATGCGCCCACAATAAGTGTCAGTTTGGGTGATCACTTTATAAAGAGTAGGATCCTCCGGTACTTTCTGAGACTGGTTCTTGATTATCGGGCTAAGTAAATTCAACAGATTCATGCAATCAGTTTATTTTGGAACTTGTGACTTGAGTCAAGAATCATCCTTATGAAGGTATAAAGTATGTCTAAACTCCTTAAGCTACCGGATAGAAGGTAGGACTTCAAATGATAAATAGAATTCGGTCGATATGACCTAGAATTTGGCTGGAATAAGTTAGAATCTGGTGGTTACGCTTTCTCAGTCAGCTCATTTTTTGACCTTACAAACCCAATGAAATAGATAAGATTTGTTGTAATGTTTGCCAGGTTATGAGAGTACCAAGCTTTGAAGAATATTGAAACTAATGCTAGTATAAAATACGTGGAAAAACAGTAGAAGAATATGCCAAGTAAGACCCATACAATCAGATTCCTCGAGATATCTTCTGTTTTTTCTACTAACCGGAGGATAAAGAAACATGAAGCAAAGGCAATAAATATCTGAGTACATGTTTTAAACCAACTGAACCAGTCTGGATTAATAAATCTCATTGCCCAAAATGGAACTAGTATTATCCAGGAATTAAGCAAGAAACGTCTTACACGAGGAAGGGGAGACACTTTTCCGAGAAACCAGAATAAAAAACCAGCTTCAAAAAGGTCATAAACATTATGAATACCGTAAAGAACTGAATTATTTTTTGTGTTATAAAAATACCAAGTTCCTACGTCCACCAAAAAACCGAATGAAAGGAAGAATGCCAGCGCCTTTATCTCAAGATTATAGTTTTTAAAATTTCTAAGTAAAAGAAATAAAGGCGCCAGCACTGAAAATGTGGAGGCAATGGGTATCCAGGATGCAAATGTATTCATGTCGAAGTGCGAGATAACCCGCAATCGGCACTAAATTATGAAACGCATTTAGATTATCATGACATTTCACGCTCACGGGCACTAAAAATATTCTTTTTCTAGTTCACTGAGTTTTAGTGTTGCCTCTGTATCGAATGCCTCATCACCAACGGGTGGCCAACTCCATTGCATCACATCGTTGGTTCCGCTTGAAAGTTTTGACAAATCATTGCCTACAGGGAAGAGTATCACCCTAATTCGGTTAGCTCCGTGTCCTTCCGATGTTTCGAGCCCAAAATGATAGCGTACATATTGAATGTCACCAAGTTTCATGAAATCATCGATTACGTTCTGTCCGGTTTCGGGCGTAAAGTTTTCGAAATAGGCAAGCGGGTAATAGCAAAACTCACGCTTCTCTTTTTTTCCACCAAAGCTTTCCATAAACGCCTTTCCGAATTTTTTTACATCACCTCGCTCAATTGCCTCTGCATGAAGATTACTATCCCTGTATTGTTGAATGAACTGATCGACTTGCGCGATGTCAGTGCGGTCAAAATTCGCATCATCAAAAGTAAAAGATGTTGCAGGTCTATAAAGGATTTCTGATTCTGGCGTAGTCGGGATCTCAGACTCCTTCCTATCGCGAGGCCACTCATTTACTGAATCTTCTATTGCAAGAAATGCCCTCTTGTTCAAAGAACTCTGGCTTTCATCAAGACAATACCAGAACTGCTTGGCGCAACTTCCGGGGCCTAGTTGAAAATTGCTAATTGGCAATGTTCCACCGATGGCAAGATCAGAAAGTCCTCTTAATGCGGGCTCATTAAGAAAGTTATAGATCAAATCGATCATCGTGTCATTGCCATTTGATTTTCTATCAGCTGGCATCAGCTTTTTGTAAGACATTAATTTTGACATAGTGGTTGGTTTTTTAAAAGGTTTAACAATCAAACTGTTTGAAAAATCTGTTGGTCATGAGCGAAAAGAGAACGAGTCAATGTCCTTACCCGCAGGGCTCACCATTTTTGTTAACTGAAATTCTGCTTCCTTGGGAGAAGAGATGGTAATAGAATAAGGGCCGCGACCACTTACAAACCAATGGACGATGTGATTTGTGTTCTCTTCAACATCCACCAAAACGGAATCCGAATCTTTTATAACCAATTCATTATTGAGGTAAAGTCGCAACGAACCATCCCCAACAAATGCAGAAGCGATCATTTTTGCCATATCATTTTCTAATTTTGAATCGAAGCTATGGTGCTTCGTCAATGGAAAAAACCACTAATTAGAAATTGGAGGACTTGACTTAGAGAATGGCGGGAAAAAAAGAGAATATGGTTAGAGCCGGTGAAGCTGTTGAAGGAATTCGTCTTTGCGTCTTCGTGAAACTTCAATAACGGAACCGTCTGTCATCCGTACTAAGCCACCCTCACCTTTAATATACTCGGTGATACATTCCATATTGATTAAGTGCGAGTTATGCACTCTGAAAAAATGATAACCCATCAACATCAATTCAATTTCCTTCATTGTTTTTGAAATGAGGATTTTGTTTTTATCGCTGGTGTGAAAGGTAGTATAATTGTTGTCAGACTCGCAACGGATCACGTCTTTAATGGAGACAAATAGAAAACCATTGGAAGTGGGCAGAGCAATTTTTGTTTTCGAGTCTGTTTCTGGTAATTGAAGATTGGAAAGTAAATTCTGAATATTGGCTCCTTTATTTTGGCGGAGTTGATGCTGTTTAAATTTTTCCAGAGCTTGTTCAAAATCAGTTCGCGCCACGGGCTTCATTAGATAATCGATGGCAGAAAGACGAAAAGCCTGTACGGCAAAATGATCGTAGGATGTAGTAAAAATTATATCAAATGGAATTTGCTTCATTTTTCCAAGCATATCGAAGGATGTTTGAGAAGCTAACATCACGTCGAGTAAAGCAAGGTCTGGTTTTACCGATTGAAGTAGGGCTTGCCCTTCTTCAACAGAGGAGGCGATCCCAACCAACTGAAATTCAGGAAATGCAGAAAGCATTTCCTTAATAGTTTGTTGTTGATGAAGTTCATCTTCAACTAAAGCGACGGTGTAGTTCATGGTTCAATCTTCATAAGGTATGACAAGGACGATGCGTTTTCCAGTTTTGCCATCGGGGCGAAGCTGGATTTCAAATTTTGCTTTAGTTTTGTTCAAAGAATTAATAATATTAATCCTTTCCTGAATAAGGCTCATACCCATTGAAGTTTTTTTTACTACCCTTGATAGGTCGAGCTCTGATTTGGCTTCCGCCACTTTACCATTATCTTCTATTACACATTGTATGTGCCCATCATCTAATTTTGAAAACTGAATATCAATTTGGCCACCCTCGCCGGCCTGATTAAGGCCGTGCCAAATGGAATTTTCAATGAAAGGTTGAATCAACATTGGCGGAATATGAATCTTATCTACCGAAAGATCTTCACTAAATTGGATTTGAAACTCAAATGAATGATTAAGTCGCAATTGTTCTAGTCGAATGTAGTTTTTATTGGCTTCAACCTCGTCCATTAAAGGGACCATGCGGAGTGCTGAGCTTTCCAGTACATGTCGGATAAGTTGAGAAAATTTCACCAGATATTCACCAGCCTGAGCCTGGTTGGTGTGCATGTAGTGATGAATGGAGTTGAGGCAATTAAAAATGAAGTGCGGACTCATTTGAGCTCGTAGAGCTTTCAATTCTCCTTCTGCAATGCTTAATTTAAGATTAGCTTCGTGGTGTTTGAAAAAGGTTTCTCGCTTGGAGCGATAAAAGACAAAAACAATGAATGAAAAGGCTACAACAACCGGAATAAGCACCATAATTAGAGCTCGCTGAACCTGTTCATTTTGCTGCTCTACTAACGAACTTAGTGAGGCTGGATTATTTTGAAACAGAAACACACCCAACGGAGGCCGATTATTGGAGAAACCTGAACCAAACGTTAGGAGGTTCAAGACTAAAGAGAGCATCATAAATGAAATTTAAGATGTTTTTTAGTCAATAGGGGTTTATTTGAGATGATTATTTCAAATGAATCATTTAATTAAGTTGACAATTGAAGTATCTACTTCTATTGCAGATTCTGAAACGCACTGAATGGAAGTCTAAAGGCAAATTATTTCAAAAAAGGTTTTGAAATAATGGAGAGGTTCCCTTCTAGCTGTGGTTGTTGCGAATATTTCGCTTTTTTTAATGCTTGATTCACATTCTTTACTACCGCAGTTAGATTCTCAGTCAATCCTCCAGATTTTTTTAATTCCGCCAATAAATAATAAGTCAGCGCTCCATTGTATCTACCCTTTATCTCAGCGTCTGCAGAGGTTTGGTCAGACCTGCATCCTGAGATAAGCGCGACATTGTAATTGTCTGCTGCTTTATTCATAGTAAGCGCGCGAATGTTTTGTTTTCTGGCCGTCTGTAACCTCCAATCCAGGTCGGCAGGAGGGATCATTGTTCGGTACTTGACCTTAGGTTGGCCCTTTAGCCTGTTAGTTGATTTGGTCGTAGGTTTGGTGAAGTCACGAGAGAGATCACCAGAATGACAAGAATCGGAAACCCAAACAAACTCAACACCTATGGGTACTGTTGCAAATAGTTTATTAAATTCTTTGTCACGAATCATATGTGCGTTCGACCAGTCAAAATCCACAGGGCAAATCACTTCATCCAATCCATCTACTTCAGCTTGAGGATTGCGTGTGGCAACCTGTGCCCCATGGCCACTATAATGAAAAAAGGCGCGGTCGCCCGGCTTCAGCCCCTCAAGTAGCCAATTCAACCTCTCTCTGATGCCCTGAGTTGTTGCGCGCGCATCGGTAAGCAAGCGAATGTCGCGATGAGCAAAGTTGCATTTAGAAGTAAGAAAATTGGCCATGTCTTCCACATCATTGATGCAACCATTCAGTTCGTTGCCTGGATATTTATTGATCCCAACGAGTAATGCTTTGTTCATTGAATTATTTTTTAAGTGTTAGAAATTAAGTTTCTAGCTAAATAATAGTATAAAAAACCAATACTGATCTTTTCACAAAGATTGGTAACATAAGCAGTTATAATCAAGGGTAATTGTTCTTAAATATAAAGGGGATTTTCCCCGTTCGAAAAACGGGAAAAATCCCGTGGTATCTTATTCAAAAAATAAGCACTTTTGATTCTATATAGTTAAACTTTAATCATTAAAAGACAATGGCAAAGAAAACAAAACCTAGCACTGCACTTCAATTCGTATTTAGTGCCAGCACATTGAAAGGCATTCTCAGCAACAACCCAGACAAAGTAGAATTTACTGTGACTGTGGAAGAAGCGGTTACAAAGAGTGGAGAAAAGGTCGGTGCCTTGCGTATTGCGGCGGTTGGATATGTTAAAGGCAAACCAATTAAGACACGTGATGGCGGAAGCGGCTGCCCACGACCTCCGTGCACGCCCGATGGAAATTGATTTTTAAGTTTGATAAGTCGCTAATCTTAATTATTACCCAACTAGAAGCCTCGAGAAGACATGTAATTGTCATCTCGAGGCTTTAATGAATCCAAAAGCTTGCTAAACATCATATCAGACTATTTAGAGCCAGTATCTTATTTCACCTATCTGGGGTCAATATTATCCTATAGTCGAAATAGGACGTTAAATTTTCGGTATAAAATTCTCTTGGGATATTATTTTATCGGCGGTGTGTTATTGTTCATCGCTACCATGCTTACGTCAAACATTGTCATATATGATTTAATGTTTTTGTTGACCTCTGTAAGCCTTGGCGTTTATTTCTATTCCACCTTGCTATCATTAAGGAAGAAGTTGATAACCATCTGGATTTGTAGTACAGAAGTTATCTATTATGTTTTAAATAATATAGTCTTCAAAAGTTCTCCTTTGTTTGATAGTACCGGATATGCCATCCTTTCCACTGGGATTGTAATCATGATTTTTATGTACATGCATCAAATTCTTACCAATGTTTCGGATGAATCGCTATGGTTGAACTTTGAATTCTGGTTTGTAGCCTCCTTAATGATCTATTTTCTTGGTTCCTTTATTATTTTTCTCACATTCAATTATCTCACTCGTAAGATACTGCCGGATGAACTTTATTCCCTTGAAAATAGGCACTTACTTGACGCTGTATGGGGAGTTCATAATGTTCTGCTATTTTTAGGCTCACTTTTAACCCTAGGCAGTGTATTATGGATATCCTCTCACAAGAAATCACCATCATCCTAGTGGGGTCGGCATTCCTTTTATTGGTTGCGGTAGGTATTATCGTGCTTTTTTTGATCTATCAAAAGAAGCAACTCCAATTCTTTATAGATAAACAGGAGCTTAGCAATCATTTCCAGAAAGAATTGCTTACTACTCGAATAGAGGCTCAGGAAGAAACACTCAACCAACTTAGCCGCGAATTGCATGATAATGTGGGGCAGCTCTTGAGCAGCTCCAAACTTTTGATTGGAGTTACTAGGCGTGCACTGACTACCCCTGCTGAAGAACTTCGATTAGCTGAAGAGACTGTCGCAAAGGCAATCACCGAACTTCGCGCTATGAGTAAATCGCTTAACAAGGATTGGCTTGAAAAATTTGACTTTATAGAAAACTTGACCGCCGAAGCAAAACGCATCAACGCTGCGAATGAATTTGAGATGACCATTCAACATCCTGAAATAATTAATTTATCGTCAGAGCATCAATTGATTCTTTTTCGTATAGTTCAAGAAGGATTCCAAAATTCACTAAAGCACGCCAAAGCCAACCAAATCAATATTATTGCCGAGCAGAAAGAAACTCAAGTTATCGTAAGGATAGAGGATAATGGTAAAGGCTTTGACGTGTCGGATAGTTCGCGGCAGGGTGTGGGTATGATAAATATTAAAAATAGAACGCAAATGCTGGGAGGATCAGCCAAATGGCAATCAAGTGAATCAGGAACGGCAATGATTATTCAAATTCCAATTCAACAAGTATGAATATCAACATTGGGTTAGTCGATGACCATCAGCTTTTCAGCAAGTCGCTCGAAATGATGCTTGCAAGCTTTAAGGGTTTCTCTGTAGTATTAGATGCCCGAAATGGTATTGACCTTCAAGAAAAAATAAAATCCATTCAAGTTCTACCGGATATTTTATTGATCGATGTAAATATGCCCATGATGAATGGCGTGCAAACAGCAACATGGATGAGGGAAAACTATCCAAATATTAAGTTAGCTGCGTTATCGATGAATGACAATGACCAATCGATTATCAACATGTTTAAAGCAGGTTGCTGTGCCTATTTATTCAAGGATACTCATCCCAATGACTTTGAGTTGGCGCTAAATCAAATTTATACAAAGGGCCACTATAATTCCGATCACCACTTGATCAACTACAGTAAGTTGGTGGCAAACAGGGAAAATGAGGAAGTCCATTTGACCGAGAAAGAAAAAGAGTTTCTGACGTTGGCGTGTAGTGATAAAACCTACCGGCAAATTGCTTCCATCATGAAATTAAGTGAACGAACTATTGATGGCTATCGCGAGTCGCTCTTTAAAAAGTTAAATGTACAAAGTCGCACAGGTATGGCTCTTGAAGCGATTCGAAAAGGAGTGGTGGATATTGACGCGAAGAACACGTCAAATTAAAATCACCTTAAC
>DASYTA010000428.1:0-9382 GCA_036002745.1 Cyclobacteriaceae bacterium
CAGCGCAGAAAATAATTAGCAAAATACTCTTTGATGATGTACGATTTATAGCCGCAGCAAATAATGAAATCATTGATTCCGAAATGCGAATAGATTTTAAGAATGTGCCAAAGTATAGGCTTGCTGCCAATTTCAACCATGGGTTTTGGACGCACACCACTTTCCTCACTGATCCTTGTGCCGTAGCCACCTGCAAAAATAACTGCCTTCATAATTTCAATTCAGTAATTTCTTTGTAAGAATTATATATTCACTTGATCCAGCAAAAGAGAGAATAGCATGAGAATAAATCAATGATGTGTATCATCACATTTTTTATTTCGATCATTTTAAGAATAAAAAAATTGAGAAGCGGCAAGATTGAGAATTACGAACTTGCGTGTTTCCGTTTTAGATGAGGAGTATTAAAAATCAATCGTTTAATTTTTCCTCCAACAACAAACGGGAATATTCCGCCATAATAGCGTAGCATGACACCTGAGAAAGAAGAAGCCGCCAAGGTGAATTTGGAATGCAAGGGCATCTCACTATAAACTTGTGAGCGATACATGACTTCTGCGAAAGCATCGCATGCCATTTTTATATGAGGAAAGTTGCCGGCAAAATCAGAATCGCCGATTTGTTTAGCGTATTGTTTAAAATTTTTTGAAGTTCCACCGAAATTTTTGTGATACCCAACAAAATCAAAATGCTTGATCTCCCCCCTGTAAGCAAGGTTGGCAATGAAATGATAATCGTTGCCAATTACCTGCCGCAAATTGATTCCCTTGGTAAGTTCTCGCCTCATCATGCCGTGGATCATTCCACCGTAAACAACTTTTGAATAATAGCCCAGCACTCGCCGACTTGAAGATTTCTGTTCGAAATTAAATCCGCGCTCACTTAAATCTTGCTTGCTGTCCAGCCAGTATTTTATTGTACCCGAAACAAGAACGTATTCAGAATGCCCTTCCAAAAAAGTGACGTATTTTTGAAGAACACCCACTTCCAAAGCGTCATCATCTGCAACCCACATGAAATATTTCCCCTTCGCTTTTCTTAATACAAATTCAAAATTCTTGATCATACCGATGTTAGAAGGCTGTCTAAAATATTTCACCTCGGGATGGCTTTTACTAATCACACCAACGACATCCTCCGTATCGTCTTTTGAACAATTGTCGGAAATAATTATTTCCAGATTGGGATATTCTTGCGCCCATAATGACATCAGTGTTCTACAAACGCCAGCGCTGCGGTTGTAGGTTGGAATTCCGATGCTTACTAATGGATATATGGTTTCTTTTTCCACATTTCTGTACTTTATCTTAACAAAGAACCTATCAAATTCAGTTATGGTTTCTCTGCCGAGTATAAAGTGCTCACTTCAGTAGCGGTCAAGGCAACTTTGAAAATTCTGATGTCGTCCATCTGACCTTGGAAGTGTTCGCTATAAAGATTAGCTGGATCAGCCCAAGTGTCTGTTATAATTCTATTTTGACTGCCTTGAATAAATCCTAAGGCGAGCGCGTTGCCTCCGCCAGTTAAATTGCCCGCAAATTTGACACCTGTAATCGTCCTTTCGAGATTATTCTCTGACCATAAGTTAAAATCCTGCTGCTTAACTTTTTCTCCATTAATATATATAGTCGCTAATTTTGTCGCTGCGTCATAAGTAGAAACTACGTGAGCCCATTTATCTTGAAAGTAAGTTGCTCCCACGCCGCCTGCCACTGTAGATTGAAAGGTCCATCCCTGCCATCCACCATTTGAACCCGTTACACCATTTCCGTAAAAGAAATTATCTTCAGTACTGGTAACATTGCCTGCTCCAGTAAACTGATTGGTAAACCTTAGCCACGTCCAATCGGCGGCGAGTTCCATATAAAAGCCGTACCATGCACCAAGCCCTAATACAAACTGGCCATTCTTTGTAGAGTTTGCTTTCACCCAAAAACTGAATGTGAAACTGTTGTTGGTCAGGTATTGGTCGCCATTTGGAATCTCGACGAGAGAAGTTGACCCATTGAAATCTCCTGTGAGGCCGGCAAAACCAAATCGATCAGTTGTAAATGTTAAATCTTTTATCGCTGCAGCAGCCGGAGTGTGTGTTCCTACTTCGTCATTCATATTTCCTGAAAAAGAAAAATACGAAAGTTGATTGCTCGCTTGCGGTGGCGCAACGTATGTATGACCCAATGTCTTAAAGGTAATATCAGCTGCCGTAGTGCCAGCGCCATTAGTGCCTTTTAGTTCTGATGTTACTGAAACTGTTTCGACAGTTCCTGTTGTCAGATTTGTTTTAGACTTGATAGTAACAGTAGATCCATCGACGGTTATCTTACTTGGTACCACAGCGCCATTTGCGCTAAGTGATATAGAGCTAAGATTTGCTTGCGTGGTATCCACCGGTTGATCGAAGGCAACAATAACAAAAGCATTCAAGGGAATATTTGTCGCTTGTGTAGCGCTATTCAAGTCAACACCTGCATCGGTAGTTACGCTTACAATTATTAACGGACTAGGCGCCGCTTTTTCTTTGGTACAGTTCTCCAAAATCCCTGCGACAAAGATGGATGTCAGGACAATGGTAATGGGTAATTTTATTTTTTTCATAACGAGTTACTTGAATTAAATTATTTCCAAAATCGCATGGAAATTCTTACGGTTAGACCCTTATTTAGGTCCATCTACTATTCTTAGTATAAAATCTTATGCCACCGTTTGATAAACCAGCTGGCTATAGGAAAGGTGAGTTTAACTAACGAAACTACTGGCTGTGGAATTTTTTGTACAATCTTTATTGATCTGAAATCAGGCCGAATTTTTTCTTGGGCTTAAACACGTTGTAAACCCGAAATGGAAACCTCAAATTCTTCACAAAGCTTCCTTATACCTTCTTCCAATTCAATTTTTGCAACCCATCCGAGATTATTTATTTTGGAGGTATCCAGAAGTTTTCTGGGCGTGCCATCGGGTTGCTCCAGATTAAAATTCAAGTCGCCAAGAAAACCAACGCACCGCTTAATGAGCAGGGCAAGATCTTTGATGCTTAAATCTACACCGGTGCCCACATTAATTATCTCCTTGCTATTGTATTCATTCATCAAGAATAAGCACGCATCGGCAAGGTCATCGACATGCAAAAACTCACGTTTCGGAGTGCCACTCCCCCATATTTCCACTGAGGGAAGACCAAGATCTTTAGCTGTGCGAAATTTACTGATCAACGCAGGAAGCACATGTGAATTAAGTAGATCATAATTATCATTTGGGCCATACAGGTTTGTTGGCATCAAGCTGATAAAATTGCAACCATATTGCTGACGATAAGCCTGGCATAATTTGATCCCCGCTATTTTCGCAATAGCATATGGTTCGTTGGTTGATTCTAGTAAACCGGTGAGCAAAGCATCTTCCTTCATTGGCTGAGGTGCTAACTTCGGGTAAATGCAAGACGAACCAAGGAAGAGTAACTTCTTAACGCCACAGCGAAAAGATTGATGGATCACATTGGTTTCAATGACCAGGTTATCATAAATAAAATCTGCCCGATACGTATTGTTCGCGTGAATGCCTCCAACTTTTGCAGCGGCAAGAAAAACATACTTGGGCCTTTCCGTTTCAAAGAAAAACTTCACGCCAGGTTGATCACGAAGATCCAGTTCTCGGGAGGTTCGCAAAACAAAATTATGATATCCCTCACGCTCCAATCTTCTCAGGACCGCTGAGCCAACCATTCCCAAATGTCCGGCCACAAATATTTTTGAATCTTTTTCCATCATTCATCATTTAATAAAACCTCTAATCCGTTCGACATCAAAATCCGATCGCGTTCAAATAATCTAACATCTGATTCTACCATATCGACCACAATATCCTGAACGGTATGACTAGGCTTCCACCCTAATTTTCTCCACGCTTTTGTTGCGTCACCTATAAGTAATTCTACCTCGGTGGGTCTGAAGTATTGAGGATCCACAGCTACAACAACCTGACCTGGCTCTACAAAATATTCAGGGTTAAGACTCACCCTGACAATTGCTTTTTCATGCACGCCCTCGCCTTCAAATTCCAGAAGGATGCCCAGATGAGCAAAGGACATGCGAACAAAATCGCGTACCGTAGTAGTAATTCCAGTAGCAATTACAAAATCTTCCGGTTTCTCTTGCTGAAGCATGAGCCACATTACTTCTGCATAGTCTTTAGCATGCCCCCAGTCGCGCTTTGCATTAAGATTGCCGAGGTACAATTTCTCTTGTATCCCCAAAGCAATACGAGCTACTGCTCGTGAAATTTTGCGCGTCACAAAAGTTTCTCCTCTCCGGGGAGATTCGTGGTTGAACAAAATCCCATTGCATGCAAACATCTGGTAGGCCTCACGATAGTTTACTGTGATCCAATATCCATACAACTTAGCAACTGCATATGGCGATCGTGGATAAAACGGAGTTGTTTCGCGCTGCGGAATTTCCTGCACGAGGCCATACAATTCTGATGACGATGCCTGATATATTTTTGTCTTCTTTACTAAGTTAAGAAGACGAACTGCTTCTAATATTCGAAGTGTGCCAATTCCATCCGTGTTAGCAGTGTATTCCGGAATATCAAAACTCACTTTTACATGCGACATAGCACCCAGGTTATAAATCTCATCTGGCTGCACCTCTTGAATAATACGAATCAAATTGGTAGCATCAGTCAAATCACCATAATGCAATTTGAAATTGATGTTTTGTTCGTGTATGTCCTGATACAAATGATCTATTCGATCCGTGTTAAGCGATGAGCTTCTCCGCTTGATACCGTGTACGGTGTATCCTTTTGACAAAAGAAATTCCGCCAGGTAAGATCCATCTTGTCCTGTTATTCCAGAGATCAGTGCCACTTTTCCAGTGCTCCTCATTTTCATTTTGGTTTTGGTTATTGATAATTAGTAGCACGCAATTTCACATTGATAAGACGTCTGATTCAATGCGTAGAATTTTCTGAGTCGATGATTGCAATCACAGATTTCAAATTATTAAGAATGGAAATTTGAAGATCAATAAAAGAAAATATGAAAGGCAAGTATTATTCCAGAGTCATCAAAGTGATGATTTTCATCATCGACTTTTGGTTAATTGATTTAGCATTCATCGTAACGAAAAAGTTAGGGCTAACCAACTCACTCTCTCAAGACCAGTTCACTTCTTTCTTTATCACCTTCGGTTTGATCTGGGTCATTGCCGGATTCTATAATAAAATATACCGTATTGATACAACGAGTCTCCTGAGAAGTATTAGCGTCAGTCTGTTCAGCACGCTGCTCATGCATTTTATAATTATCAGTATAATATTATTGGGCTCGCACATATACAATGTTCAGCCCAAACTTCTGATTAGCCTTTATGTATTGACAGCAGTTCTTGTTATAGGTTTCAGACTGCTCTACAAGCTTGTACTAAAATATTTTCAATTCACAGGTTTTGATCAACGCAAAGTAGTGGTAATAGGCGCGAGCGGTTCAGGTGCTGCACTCCATCAATATTTCACTTCAAATGAATCCGCAGGATATCATTTCGAAGGTTTTTTTGATGAGGATACCAATACACCCAGTGAATTAAAAAATAAAACTATCGGGCCGTTAAATGCTGAATCAATAAAAAGTTTTTGCACACAAAAAGATATAGGAGAAATTTATTTTGCCTTATCCAATGCGCACAAAGAATTACTTCTTGATATTTCAAAATTCGCCGACGACAACTTTATCTACTTTAGAGTAGCACCCGACTTCAGTGAATCACAACACGACAACGGCAATGTCTTTCTCATCAACTCAATCCCAATTCTAACAACTCGTAAAGAGCCACTGGGCATATCCTTCAATGCAAACCTGAAAAGAGTATTCGATATTATTTTTTCTCTATCCGTTATTTTAATTCTCTTCCCGATTCTCATACCAGTAATGGCTATCATGATTAGGATGGATTCACCAGGACCAATCTTTTTCAAACAATTACGACCGGGCAAGAAGAATAAATTATTCGACTGCTATAAGTTCCGCACAATGAAAGTTAATCAAACGAGTGAACTGCAAGCAACTAAAAACGATTCGCGAATTACAAAAATTGGGCGCTTCATGCGCAAAACAAACATCGACGAAATTCCTCAATTCTTCAACGTGTTGTTGGGAAACATGTCAGTAGTTGGGCCTCGCCCAAATATGATCAGTCAATTAGAAGAATACTCAAAGTCAATAGGAAATTACAAAGTCCGCCACTTTGTAACACCGGGCATTACAGGCTACGCGCAAGTGAATGGTTTTCGGGGTGAAACAAAAGAGATCGGGCTCATGGAGAAACGCGTGCAATTCGATGTGCAATACATTGAGAACTGGAGCCTGGCACTCGATCTGAAGATTATTTTTCTCACCGTCTGGAATATGGTTAGAGGGGAACGAAACGCATACTAAAACAATAAAATTATGACAAAGAAAGCTGTACTCAATTCCTTTATTTCGGTTGGTACCTTGAAGGAATTCATTGATGAAATATTTTTTCTTGTGAAAGGAAAGATTCCTTCATACATATGTTTTGCAAATGTGCATATGGTGATGGAAGGTTATAATGACTCCTCATTTCAAAGAGTAATTAATCAAGCCAATGTCACCACTCCCGATGGAAAACCGATTTCGTTATTTCTAAAATTTTTCGAAAAAATCAGACAAGTTCGTGTTTGCGGAATGGATTTGATGCCAAATCTCTTGAAGGAAGCTGAGGCACAAGGAAAGTCCGTTTTTTTCTACGGATCGACTAATGAGGTACTTGAGACAATTACGAAAAAAGCAAGAAAAGAATTTCCAAACTTAACGATCAGTGGAACTTACTCTCCTCCATTTAGAATTCTCACAGAATTGGAGAACAGCAGTATCATTAAAACAATTAAAGAAGCTTCTCCCGATTTAATTTTTGTTTCCCTTGGTTGCCCAAAACAAGAAAAGTGGATGGCTGAAAATCGTGACAAGTTAGGAGCTTGCCTTTTAGGCGTTGGTCAGGCTTTTAAGGTTTATGCGGGGGTGGAGAAGAGATTGCCTATGTGGATGCGTAATCTCTCACTGGAATGGGCCTATAGGTTTTACTTAGAACCTAAGAGACTTTGGAAAAGGTATTTATTCACCAACTCCTATTTCTTGCTTCTCACTTTCAATCATATGATTTTCAGATTTATTGCACCATTCGTCAAAGGCACAATGGCAGAGCCATCGCTTCACGGACTTAATGAACATACAGTCAAGTGAGATTAATCACGCTACTATTACTAATAAGTCAATGCAATGTAAATGCCGCTAATTATTATCTATCCCAAAAGGGAAATGATAATAATACTGGAACAAGCAAAGACACGCCGTGGCGCTCACTGAAAAAATTAAATGAGCTAATTCACACTACTCATTTTGGTGATTCTATTTTTTTTGAACGAGGAAGTGTTTTCAAGGGTCAGTTAGAAATTTCAAGTTCGGGCCTTTACCTCGGTGCATATGGCTCGGGAACAAAACCAGTTATCGGTGGATCGCTTAAGCTAAATACCTGGATACTCTTTACTAATAATATCTGGAAAACTGAATGCAGCGATTGCGCTGCAGAGTTAAACAATCTCTTCATTGATGGGAAAGTTCAACCATTGGGGAGATACCCGAATGAGGGTTATCTTCCCATCTCAGGCTATTTGGCTAATCAGAATTCAATCTTAGATGAGTCTTCGAAGTTTGTGGATGACCATTGGAGTAATGCCGAAATAGTTGTAAGAAGCAGTCGATGGACTATAGATAAGCTTCGGATCAGTGAGTACAGAAACAAAACATTTTATACAGATGATAAACCTTCCTACAAACTTCAGCCAGGATTTGGATATTTCATTCAAAAGCATTTATCAACGCTAGACCAGCATGGCGAATGGTTTTATGACTCTAAGGCAAAACTCATATACATATATTTTAAAACAGGCTTTATTCCTAGCAAGTACGTGATCGAGGCAAGCAATGCAGAGGTTGGGTTAGATGCAAAAAATGCCAATGACATAACTATTGAGAATATAATTTTCATTAAGCAAAACTCAGCAGGAGTTCGTTTAATGAATTGTGACAATGCAAGACTCAACAAAATTGAAATTATTAATTCAGGAAAAAATGGTCTCGAGATAACTTCCTGCGAAAATCCAAATATTGAAAACAGCCGGATAATTGCTTCAAATAACAATGGCATGGATTGGAGCAATAGTTCTGGAGGAAAACTTGTTCATAATAATATAGAGCGCACCGGTCTCTTGGCAGGCCGAGGGGAAAGTGGAAACGGAACCTATATTGCTATCTACATTACGTCTTCTGGTAAATTCTTAAACGAAAGCATTATAGAAGAAAACACAATCGACAGCACAGGTTATAGCGGAATTGACTTCCGGACATCGCGCACTCAAATTAGAAATAACCATATCTCAAATTTTTGTCTTACTAAAGATGATGGTGCTGGCGTGTATACATGGAACAATATTGACGGAGACAATATCATTGAAGGAAATACTATTAAGAATGGAATAGGATCAGACAAGGGAACTGCTAACAAAGGTGAGCTTTATGTTAGTGGAATTTACATTGACGACAACTCCAGCCAAGTTAGTATTAAAAACAATGAGGTTTCAAATTGTTCAATGGCAGGAATTTTTATTCACAATTCAAATAACATCAAGCTTTTTAAAAATAATCTTTTCGCAAATGGAAACTATGTAGGTAATAGAGAGAAAGGACAATTATATATCAAAACTGATAACATAGTAAAGAGGAATGAAGAAGTAAGTTTGAATATAGAAGCGATTCAAAATAATTTGACTGCTACAAGTGAAACATCCTACTGTTTATTTTTAAGTTCAGAAAGTAAAGATGGCCATTTACAAATCGGATTATTCAAACAGAATCAATTTAATGCTATCAATTCAAATCTGGCTATAGCTGAATCCGATGATCAAATTGATCGCTGCTTCGCACCAGAGGTATTCAATTTAAACAGCTGGCAACTAAGTTCTCAAAATGAAAAAGAATCAACTTTTAAATATTGGCCATCAAAAGAAAAACTTGGCATAAAAAGCTATGACCTCATCACTAAAGGAAAGCTAATCTCGGAGGTGGATGATTGGATGAGCTGGCCAGAAGAATCGTTTATCGAAAAAGGAAGTGATGGACGTTTACCTGGTCGAACGTTGAAAATAAATATTCCTAACAAAATCAAGGAAGCTTTATTTTACCATACAAAGATTTATTTGAATGAAAACAAATTATATAGATTAACGTTTTCTGCCAAAAGCACGAAGTCAAACAAGATTGAATTTGCTCCATTAATGGCCAATTCCCCATGGGCCGCAATCGGAAAAT
>DASYTA010000429.1:0-3253 GCA_036002745.1 Cyclobacteriaceae bacterium
AAACGAGTTTCAAAAACGCGAAGGCGATGCCCTCACGTTCACGCCAATTTTTATTGATGCAGTAATTCGTGCGATTAAAGATTTTCCGATGATCAACGTTCAAGTGGATGGCGATCGCATTATTAAGAAGAGAGATATTAACATTGGAATGGCAGTAGCTTTGCCTTCGGGTAATTTAATTGTACCTGTAATTCGCAATGCCGATCAATTCAATATTACCGGTCTTGCAAAAGTAGTTAACGACTTCGCGAAACGTGCCCGCGACAATAAACTCAAACCGGATGAACTTGCAGGGGGAACGTTTACTGTTTCCAATGTAGGATCATTTGGCAATGTGATGGGCACACCAATCATCATGCAGCCTCAAGTAGCGATTCTCGCGCTTGGTGCCGTGCAGAAAAAACCTGCAGTAATAGACACACCTTATGGTGATGCCATCGCTATCCGTCATAAAATGTTTTTGTCCCACTCTTATGATCACCGTGTTGTGGATGGCGCATTGGGTGGAAGTTTCGTGAGAAGAGTAGCGGATTACTTGGAGAAGTTTGACGTTACCAGAGGAATCTGATTGAGTTGTGTTTGTTTACTGGCGATGGGAATTTCGATATAGAAAATCGTGATTCTTTCATCTGCTGAAGGCTGCAGATAAATTTTTCCTTGATTGATCCGAACAAAATAAGCGGCCACTGCTAAACCAAGACCAGTACCCTTTGCACCGGAAGTGTCTTCAGAAGAAGGCATTTGGTAGGTAAAAAGTTTATCGTGTAAATGTTTCGGAATGGGTACTCCTCTGTTTTCAATTTTAATAACCATCAGATTGCCATCTTTGGTATAGCCATCAATCTTTATTTCCGTTCCGGACTCACCAAATTTAACTGCGTTAGAAATCAAATTTCGTATTACCATTCGCAGCATTTCTTCGTCAGCGTATACCATTAAAGGTGTTTCCGCATTTAACACAATGTTTAAATTCTTTTCGGATGAAGCTCTTCGAAATAGTTTTGCTCCTTCATGTAAGTAGTTTGATAGGTCAACTAATTTTTTGTCGGGCACAAAGCCTTCCATTTGTGAACGCGACCAGCGAACCAGATTTTGCAGCAAGGAAGTAATGCTGTCTAGTTGACTTCCCACATCATTTAAAAATGGTTTTAATTCCTCTTCCTTAATATTTCCCGTCGATTGAAGGTGAAGCAGTATAGAGAGTGCATTCATTGGTGTGCCCAAATCGTGCGATAGAATCGATATAATTTTATTTTTTTGCTGATTAAGGTTTTCGACAATTCTCTTTTGCTCCACTAAGTCGGTGAACTGCATAAAATTTACCCGCCTGCGATTCTCTAAAACGATACCTACAATTTGAATGTAAAGGAAGGAGACAATCAAATGTGGATATTGACTAAAATAAAATGGATCTCGCTTGATGAATATTGAGAAAAGAAAGAAGGTCATCAGGCACGCAAAGTTCAATGCTAATCCTGATCGAAAGTTGAGGCCACTTGCAGTAGTTACCAATACTAAAATCAGAAACAATAAGTTGGTAATATAATAAGGAGGCATTCGTGCAAAATTGGCTGTTACCATAGCACTGCTAAAATTCATCAAAGCAATGCAGACAATTCCCCATTGAATCATTCTATTGCCGACCCATTTCTGATAAGACAAAACCATGATGACTGAAGCTGCGGTCAAAACAAAAATCCGGCTGACAAGCACAATACCAAAATCAACATCGCGAAAATAATCGATGATCAAAAAAACAGTCATTCCGAAAAGAGTAATGAATGTCACTAGTCGTAATGAAATCAGGTTGGAAGATTGAACAAATCGATTATAGGCGAGTTCCTGTTCTTTAGGGAACTTCCATATGTAAGAATATCGCGAAAAAAATTGCAAGTTTGTGACGATTAGATTGATGCTTTAAAATAGAATTAAAATTCAATATCAGAAAATAAGAACAATACTTACGACCAAAGAAATTTAAAGAAAACAATAGAAACACATGAAATTTGGAACCAAAGCAATTCATGCTGGCGTAGAACCAGATCCCTCAACCGGAGCTATCATGACTCCTATTTTTCAGACGTCCACCTTCGTGCAAGAATCACCTTCAAAGCATAAAGGTTATGGCTATGCACGGGGCACGAACCCCACACGCAACGCTCTTCAAAAAAGTATTGCCGCGCTTGAAAATGGAAAATTTGGATTGTGTTTTTCTTCGGGAATGGGAGCGACTGATGCAGTCATTAAGCTGTTGAAACCGGGCGATGAGGTGATCACGAGTAACGATTTATATGGAGGATCGTATCGCATGTTCACGAAGATTTTTGAAAAGTATGGCATCAAATTTCATTTCATCGATCTTACTAATCTGGAACTAGCGAAATCAAAAATCAATGCCAACACCAAATTGATGTGGTTGGAAACCCCATCCAACCCACTGATGAACATCATCGATTTAAAGGCATGTTGCGACTTAGGTAAGAAACACAATTTCAAGGTGGCAGTAGACAATACGTTTGCTTCACCTTATTTACAAAACCCGCTCGACCTTGGGGCCGATATTGTCATGCACTCGGTTACAAAATATTTGGGCGGCCACAGCGATGTGGTGATGGGCGCGCTCGTAGTGAACGATGAAAAACTTCGCGATGAATTGTACTTTATTTTAAATTCTTGCGGAGCTGTGCCGGGGCCACAAGATAGCTTTTTGGTCTTACGCGGAATCAAAACTTTGCATTTGCGAATGGAGCGTCATTGTTTCAATGGACGCAAAGTGGCAGAATATTTAAAAGCTCATCCAAAAATTGAGAAAGTGTATTGGCCCGGATTTACGGATCACCCTAATCACGCTATTGCCAAAAGTCAAATGCGCGACTTTGGAGGAATGCTTTCTTTTACTTTAAAGAATGACAGTGTCGATGCTGCCATAAAATTGATGGAAAGTGTGGAGTTGTTTTCGTTGGCTGAATCACTTGGTGGAGTTGAGTCATTAATCAATCATCCCGCCTCGATGACACACGCCAGTATTCCAAAAGAAGAACGGGTGAAAAATGGTTTAAGCGACTCGCTGATTAGGCTAAGCATAGGAGTGGAGGACTATGAAGATTTGCTGGCCGATTTGGGCCAGGCACTGGAGAAAGTGAAATAGAAATTTGGCTCATTTTTGACTTCCTTAAGGGCAACTTTGGTGAGAATACGGGGAATTCAAAAAAAATAAAAAGGGTGTTGGGTAAATAGCGATCAAAGCCTTAAT
>DASYTA010000430.1:0-2148 GCA_036002745.1 Cyclobacteriaceae bacterium
AAAATTCTGATCCAGGTGGAATTTTAAACGCACATTATTACCTGCCAGCGCTGGCTTATCCGGGTTACCTGTTTTTACTTCAAAGCGAGCATGGCGAGCGCCAAAATCGTTAGAGGAAAACTTCAGATCGCGCGATGCTACTTCCGAACCTCTTGTGCTAATACGACCACTGCCGGTTACACCTGTTTTGGAAACTGTAAGGTTGCCATTGAGTGTCGCTGTTTTTTTATACAGAGAAAATGGATCTCTCAAGTTTCTCACTTTAAACTTATCCTGTTTGGGGTACCACTTCATCTGGTAATCGGTGAACGACATCTGCGGAAAATTCACTGCACCAAATTGTTTTTCTTTGATCTCACCTACATTTCCTTTTGCTATCACTGAATCAGGATACATCACGAAATCAGGAGACTCCACATGCAAGGCGAGGTAATCAATACTTCCCGCTACATTGATACCTTCGTTATCCAAATTAATGCCGCCGTATAATTTCGCCTCACCATTATATAAATTATAACCTGACTTGGGAATTGCGTGAGTAAAACCCAACGACTTGTCGTGCATCGTGTGCAGCTTGTCTTTGAAACTGGGGAACATACCATTCGAGACAAACGTACCTTCAAAATTGATGGATGCCGGATCGGCATCATTTAAACTATCCAATTTAAATGGTGGAACAACAAAAAATACTGATCGATCATAAGCCCCATTCAACACTTCTTTTCGATCGAAATAAATTACACCACCAGCACTTGCATCGAGACGAGGAAAATTTTGATACCTGACCTTACCTGATTTATTATTCGGCAAATTGATATATAGTGTAGCGGATGTTTTGTTAGCCGCGGCTTGTAATCCTCCGGCAGCAGCAGCTGTCGAATCCGTGCCCACCATCGAGTTGTTTACTCGTCTGCGTCTACCATCTTTCTCTGTAACATAAAAACGAATCGAATCGATACGCTTAAGGTCCACAAAGAAGCTATCATATTTTAATGTGAAGTCTTTACCAGTAATCTCAAAATTACCGGCATTGATGGTGCCTTTAAATTTTAAATCGCGGTTATGTAAAAAAGTAATCAAGCTGCTGTCGGGCTTCACTACCACATTCAATGAATCGCTAATCTTGAATTCCTCCACTCCATGCACGATCATGGTATTTTTTTTGAAATTGATTGTTGCATTGGCGATGGTGTCAGCAAGCGAATGGATTTTCATGTTGTCGTAATCCGTTTTGCCTTTTGCTGATTCCAAAAAATGAATGGCTTTATTCTTTACATGAACTTTGCCCGTGCGCGCATCATAATCAATCATTCCCTTTTGGGAAAGAAAGTCTGCGGCCATTTTAACGATCTCTAATTTTCTACTCGCCGTAGTAAGTTCATATACAGAAAAATCCTGCGTGTTTGATCGCATTGCATAGTTTACAAATAATGCCAATGGGTTGAAATCAAAACTTGGATCTCTCAATTGGCGAAAATCTTCGGGATCAAAAAAATCCTGCGACTCTATCACCATTGGTGAAACGTGAGCACTTCCTTCTGTAAGAATTTCAAGACTGTCGGATTTAATATCCCAGTTTAGTATATCTGCGGTGAAGTCTATTCCAAAATAAGACGAAGTGAAGGGTGCTTTCCGCAATTGTGTTTTGTCCTTTGTTAACACCAGTTTTTCTTTTCCATAGTGATACCATACCTGCATCGATGGATGCACCAATGAATCATTGCCTTGATAAATTACTATTCGAGAACTGTTGGCTACAATTGAAGAATCAAGAAATGAAAAGGAACGAGATGTCGCTTTGAATTTTTTGTCTGATTCTCCAAACACTTCAACTGTAGCAGGATTTCCGCTCACCGATTGACTAGTGATGAGCGCTCCTTCCAAAGCAAAGCCACCAGTGTACTTAAGTCGATCCGATCCAATTCCAAGAATTGAAACATTGTTTTCGTAAGACTTAAATCTGGGATAGATCGACTTCTTGTTCTTATGGTTAACACTTTTAAACTCAAATGTTCCAGGCACAGTGCCCGGTAATCGACCAACATACGTGAGCTTTCCTTGCCCGGCGCTAATCGAAGCTTGAGTCGTTTTAAAATTGTATTTGTTGAAATCGTAATAAACTGAGTCTTTACTTAGCCCTGCTGGCGA
>DASYTA010000431.1:0-6012 GCA_036002745.1 Cyclobacteriaceae bacterium
CGAAGCAAAAAGCTCCGGATTTGTTACTGCAATACTTGATGCTGTGATATAGTCAGCGCCATACTCATAAGCCTTTCCAATATCTCCATCCGCAGATATCCCACCGGTGAAATCAATTTTCAAATCAGTATGACCCGCAATTGCTTCAAGTATATGATAGTTTTTAGGACTGCCACGTTCAGCGCCGTCAAGGTCCACTAAATGAACAACCTCGATACCATGATCTTCAAATCGTTTAGCTAAATCAAGGGGGTTTTCATCGTAAGCCTTCTCACTGCTAATATCCCCTTTGCGCATTTTCACAACTTTGCCCTGACGAACTGCAATGGATGGAATTACCTGGATCATATCTCAAACTTAAAAAATCAAAGCACGAAAATTTATTTTGCAGAGAAGGGTACTGCCACTAAAGTTTTGTCCCAAATCAAAATCAACTCGGCTCCTTCACCCACCTTTTCAACTGAAATGGTGAATTGCTCAAAGACCTTATCTTGAGCAACAACAGGGGTTTCTAAAACAACCGCGTCGGTGGCTGGGTTTCGCTGTGCAGTCCCGTCAAAATTTATTCCCCAAGAAGGAATTTCTGAGTTAAAGGCAATTTGCCAAGTTTCAGGGTTCGGAACTGCCCACAAGCTGTACTTCCCCGCTTTTAATACTTTATCTCCAAACTTTAAATCGCTATTTGTTTCAAATGTTGTGGGCTCGTTGGCTCCGGTTCGCCATGTTTTACCGTAAGGCACCAGTTTTCCAAAAATCTCACGAGATTTTTTAAAAGGCCGGCTATAAATTACTTGAACCTTTAAATTTTCGTCTTTAAAATCGACTGTAGCTGACGGACTGAAAGATTTAGTGTAGACTTGAGTATAATATAATAGTCCTCCAGCGAGAATAACGATGGCAACTCCACCAATTATCAATACTTTTTTCATTAAATGATGAGTTTACGATTCTAATCAGTTATTTTTCTTGTCCAATTTGCAAATATTTAGAAAGCGAAATCTATTTTTGAACCATTAAATTTTCAACCATGTCAGTATTTGGAGTTGTTATCGCCTTGTTCATTCTCGCTATAGTTTCCATCTGGTTGTTTCCCAACAGCAAAGTGAGCGACAACGAGCATGATGTGAAGCACTAGGCTTCCTAAGGAAAATTAGGGAGTTGCAGTAATATGCAGCAAAGTTGCGTTGCGCAACACCTCACCTTTGTTGGGGTAAAATCCATTTAACACGATCTTCCGTGAGTATTTTTCGTTAGCTTAGTAACGGAATGATATGAGAAGACTTTACGCGTTATTGACTGGATTTCTAATTTATACTTCTGCTTTTGGGCAGCTTGGCTTCTCTCTAGCCAACGGCGCTACCAAGGCCGAAATTCCCATAGAAATACATAACAACCTTGTTATTGTTCCTGTCATACTAAATAATCAGCTTCCTTTAAAATTTATTGTTGATACTGGCGTACGCACCACTATACTAACTGAGAAAATTTACAGTGACATACTTCGTCTGGCGTACTCCAAAAAATTTACGATTTCAGCACCTGGCGGACTGAATACAGTGAATGCCTACATCGCGAATAATGTTACGATCGATATGCCAGGTGTACATGGTCGCGGTCACGCGATGCTGGTTTTGGAAAACGATTTTCTGGAATTACGAAGTTCTCTTGGTTCAGAAGTACATGGAATCCTGGGCTATGAACTTTTCAGTCGATTCGTTATCAAGATTGATTATGAAGCTAAGTTAATGACGCTGATGCAACCTCAAAAATTCAAACCCTCAAGAAAGTACACGCGCTTGCCAATTACGGTAGAGGACACTAAGCCATATTACGTTGCAGAATTGAAGGTAAACGATACGGCCAGTATGAGCGCCAAATTGATGATAGACACCGGCGCCAGCCATGGTCTTTTTCTTGATACAGAATCAAACGATAAATTGAATGTTCCGCCAAAGAATATTAGCTGCACCATTGGCAAGGGCTTAGGTGGCCTTATCTCTGGTCGATTAGCCCGAATTAGAAGTTTACGCATAGGTCGCTATACAATATCCAACATGATTGCGAGTTTCCCGGATCCCAACAGCTATTTTGATACGCTAAGAACAGGGCGCCTCGTTTATAGAAATGGATCGATTGGTGGGGAAGTATTGAGTCGCTTTCAAGTAGTATTTGATTTTCCGAGAGAGAAAATTTATTTGAAACCCAACCATTCTTTTCGCAAGAACTCTTATTACAACATGTCTGGAATCACCGTAAAGGCAACCGGGGCGAGTTTGCGTGAATTTATTGTTGTAGAAGTGAGAGGACAATCCTCGGCGTTTAAAGAGGGTGTGAAAGTGGGTGACAGAATTTTTTCGATTAACAATACGCTAACAAGCGAAATGGATTTAAGTGAAATTAATGCCTACTTCAACTCTCGCCCGGGTAAAAAATTAATGATGAAAATAATCAGAGATACTGAAGTGATCGATAAAGAAATTCTTTTGATCAATGAAATTTAGGTGGCAATAGCCGCATCAATTGACCTCTCCTCTTTTTGTACACTTTCTTTAGATACGATTGGGCACGAGCAGAAATTAAAGAGCTTCTAAATGCCGCGTATAATGCTTTCTCCGAAAGATTTTCTTTGAGTATGTAGTTCATGGCAACACCACCAAAGGCCTCATGGTAGTTAGAGTTTTTTAATACTGCAACCGGAACATTTTTTGTTTTCTTATAGTGAGACAGTGAGCCCACGGCGTGAGTCAGTTCACTTCTTCCAAGATTATCATCTAGAATAATGAAATTAGCGTTGAACTTCGCTAACCGTTGCAAGCCACTTTTCAAATCAAATGCTATCTCGGTTATCACTTTCTTATCAGGAAGGTTTTTCAAGTAATTAAAAACCTTAGCCAACTCAAGCGGATTATTGCCGATCATCAACACGTTCATCTCTTCTAATAGGCCGTTCATTATAGACAGGTTTCAAATACTATCACTTGATCGATAAAACTCAAATGCAGTAACCATCTGAACGATTTTCTTTTGGAAAAGATTTACTTTAGAGCAGAAGAATTTGACTACGTGAAAAAAACGATAATTGTAGGAGGTGGGTTAGCGGGGCTAGTAGCGGCCAATGTCTTAGTGCGTGCTGGGATAGCTTGTATAGTTATTGAAAAAAAAGAATATCCGTTTCATCGTGTTTGCGGAGAATATATCTCGAATGAAACTGTGCCTTATCTTAAATCATTGGGGTTATATCCGGAAGAAATTAATCCCGTACAAATCAAACGGTTTCAACTTACATCGGTAAATGGGAAAGCGGCCGAGCTTCCTCTGGACCTTGGTGGTTTTGGAATAAGCCGCTACTCCTTTGATCGGTTTCTTTATCAAAGAGCAAAATCGAATGGTGTTGAATTTATTCTGAATACGGAAGTAGAGTCTATTCTCTTTGCGAATAATAATTTTGAAGTCAAAACAAGTCAGCAATTGCTAAGTGCTGATATCGTAATTGGTGCTTTTGGAAAGCGATCGAAGTTGGATGTAAGACTTAATCGCGATTTTATTAATCAACGTTCACCTTATGTTGCTGTGAAATACCACGTTCGTACAGAACACCCTCTGAATTTAATTTCACTTCACAATTTTCAAGATGGTTATTGCGGCATCAGCAACATTGAAGAAGGTAAAAGTTGTCTGTGCTATCTCACACATCGAAAAAATCTCAAAGAGTTTGGAAGCATTAAATTGATGGAAGAAAATGTGCTTTTCAAAAACCCATTTTTGAAATCCATTTTTTCTAACTCCCATTTTTTGTTTGAGAAACCCGAAACGATCAATGAAATTTCTTTCTCTACGAAAGAACCGGTGGAGGATCATATTCTGATGTGCGGAGATGCGGCTGGTATGATCACACCACTATGTGGTAATGGAATGGCAATGGCAATCCACTCAGCCAAAATTGTAAGTGAATTGATAATCGATTTTTGTGCAGAGAAAATTTCTCGAGAGGAACTAGAAAAAAAATATTCGCAACAATGGCACTCACGGTTTGCAAAAAGACTTTGGGCAGGTAGACAGATTCAAAGACTTTTTGGTAGTGTTCGTGCGTCTGATTTCGCAGTTAACCTCGCAAGGCACGCCAAACCTGTTGCAGGGTTTTTGATTTCCAAAACGCATGGTGACCCTTTCTAGAAATGATGTGTTCGAACAAACTTTGTAACTTTATAAGTAAAATATAAAATGTCATGAAAAATCTTTTTGTATTCCTTCTTTTTATTGCCTGTAGCGCGCAAAAGGCGGAAACGGTTCTTACACCGAAAGATTTTAGTACCAAATATAAAAACACCCCTAATGCGATTTTGCTTGATGTGCGCAGAGAGAGCGAAGTAAAAGAAGGAGCATTGCCAAATGCAAAAAATATTGTTTACGATGATTCGTTTGACAAAAAGCTTGGAGGTCTCTCTAAAGAAACTCCAATATTCATCTACTGTAAAGGAGGCGTGCGGAGCGCAAAGGCTGCCGAAATTTTAGAGGAGAAAGGATTTAAAGAAGTTTATCAGCTCAAGGGTGGTTTGGATGCTTGGAAGGAAGTGAAAATGCCATTTTAATTTATGTGGTCTGCAGAGATAGAATATCATCCACATATTCCCTCGAATTACTGAGCCTTGGCACTTTGTTTTGCCCGCCCAACTTGCCACGTTTTTTCATCCAGTTGTAAAATGTTCCCTCGGCCACACTATGAATAGTGGGAGCAACTAATGCAATGTTGTGTGCACGCTTTGAATCATAATCAGAGTTCACCTTACGCAGCATCTCGTCAAGTGCTTGAGTGAATTGATCGAGGCTTTCGGGCTGTTTTTTAAATTCAATGATCCACTCGTGGCCACCACGTTTTGATTTCTCTAAATAAATTGGAGCAGCTGTGTAGTTGTCAATTACCGAATGAGTTTGTTCACAAGCATAAGCAATTGCAGTGTCAGCGTTTTCAATGATAACCTCTTCTCCAAAAGCATTGATAAAATGTTTTGTACGACCGGAGATTTTTATTCGATAAGGAGAAAGGCTTGTGAACTTGACCGTATCTCCAATGTTGTATCGCCACAGCCCCGCGTTGGTAGAAATGACAACCGCGTAATTTTTTCCAAGCTCCACATCGGCCAAACTAATTGCATCTGGATATTCCTTATCCCACTCTTCCATCGGAATGAACTCGTAGAACACCCCATAATCGAGCATCAACAATAATTCTTCTGAATCTTTTTGATCTTGTATTCCGAAAAATCCTTCACTGGCATTATAGGTTTCCCAATATCGCATTTGATCAGAAGGTATGAGAGATCTAAAAAGATTTTTATAAGGCTTAAAAGCTACAGCGCCATGAAAGAAAACTTCGAGGTTAGGCCAAACTTCAAGAATGCTGTTTTTCTTTTCAAGTTCAAGAATGCGTTGAAGCAACAAAACTGTCCAAGTGGGCACACCTGCTATGTGCGCTACATTTACTTTCGCCGTTCCTGTCGCGATTTTATCTATCTTCTCTTCCCAATCGCCCATTAATGCAACTTCAAGACTCGGGGTACGAATGAACTCAGCCCAGGGAGGCAAATGTTGCATGATCACAGCCGAAACATCACCGTAGTGCGAAGATGCAGTAGGATCAAACTCGTTCACTTGATAACTTCCCCCTATCGCTAGACCTTTGCCATCAAATATTTTTGTTTCGGGAAAATTATTGACATAAATCGAAAGCAAATCTTTGCCTCCTTTAAAATGGCACTCTTCAATGGCTTCGGTGGTTACAGGAATAAACTTGCTCCTTGCATTAGTTGTACCACTCGATTTGGCAAACCACTTTACTTCGCTTGGCCATAAAATGTTTTGCTCCCCACGCATAAGCCGATCGATGTAGGGAAAAAGTTGTTCGTATGTATGAACAGGCACACGCCTTTTGAAATCATCGTAGTTGACTATATCCTCAAACGAATATTTCTGGCCGAATTCTGTATGGGTAGCAACTCCAAGCAAACGCTTAAG